>JAYVPZ010000413.1:0-4279 GCA_043757105.1 Aestuariivirga sp.
GCCAATGATCAAGTTTTTCTCAATTGTGCCCGCGTGCTCGCGCTCTTCAGCTGGTAAAGCTTGCAATGCGCGGCCCAGATTGTCGGCGACTGTTAAAAATCGCGCGCAAAATTGGAAGCCGCATATAAAGTGGCCTCCGCTTTTTCACGCTCAGTGCGTTTGCGCAAATTTTCCATCTCTGCTGCGAGGCGTAAAAGGCGATCTTTGGAAGCAGCCACTTCATCCTTCAGCATGATGATTTCAACATCTTTAGGACCAACAGCGGCTTCGCCATTCAGCGCTTCGTTCAAGGCCTCAGCAGCCAGATTTTCGTCGTGACCGTCTTCGGTCTTGTCATGTTCGTTGGTCATTAAAATTGAGTCCGGTTCAAACTGGGTTGTCGGTTGGGCTGCATATCGGGCGAAACGCGGCAAAAATCAAGAGAGCAATCGGCCCACCACTTTTGCGGTATAATCCACCATCGGAATGATGCGGGCATAGTTCAGGCGCGTGGGGCCGATAATCCCCAAAACGCCCACAATTTTTTCCTCATCATTTTTGAACGGTGCAATGATGAGCGACGACCCCGACATTGAAAACAATTTGTTTTCGGACCCTATAAAAATCCGCACACCTTCGGCTTTTTCAGCCAAGCCTAACACATCCACAAGATCGCGTTTGTTTTCAATGTCATCGAACAATTTGCGAATGCGCTCTAAATCAGCCAGCGCTCCGGGCTGTTCCAGCAGATTGGCTTGGCCTTTGACGATCAGATTTTTGGAATCAATATCCGTCGCCCCAGACCATATGGCCACACCTTGTTGCACCAGCTTGGCCGACACATCATCAAGTTCAAGGCGCAGTTTTTCAACCTCATGCGCCACAAGTTTTTGCACCTCGTCAATGCTGCGGCCTTGGCCCATGGCCGAAAGATAATTTGTGGCACGAATGAAGACCGATGCAGGCAGGCCCGGCGGCACGTCGATAATGCGGTTTTCCACAGTGCCATCTTCACTGACCAAAATAACCAATGCGCGGCCAGGCGAGAGATTGACGAACTCAATATGTTTGAGTTTGGAATTATATTTAGGCGACATCACGATGGATGCACATTGCGACAGGCCAGACAGCATGGTGGTGGCCTCGCCCAAAACATCTTCATAACGCCTGCTGCGATTGCTGGCTTTCACCTGCGCATCAATATTGGCGCGTTCAGACGCGTCGATTGCACCCACTTCTAAAAGTGCATCCACAAAAAACCGTAAACCCGCCTGCGTGGGCACCCGACCAGCCGACGTGTGCGGCGAATAGATGAGGCCCGAGTCTTCGAGATCCATCATTACATTACGCACTGAGGCTGGTGACAAACCAGCTGGCAAAGCTTTGGAAATCGTGCGCGAACCCACAGCTTCACCGGTTTCAAGATAGGTATCGACCAGCTTGCGAAAAATCTCACGGCTGCGCTGATCAAGGCCCGCAAGGCCTGAGGCTTTATCGTCTGGGAATGATCGCGGTGGAATGATGGTCATGGTTCTTATTTAAGAACAGTAGAAGAAGAAGGCAACTCTTCGTCTTCCACCGCGCGCGGGGGAAGAAAGGGGCTCGCGTCGCTTTAGCGACGTGGGATAGATGAGGGTTCTTGAAACAGGCGCTTACCCTCACCTATCCCATCGCGCCTTCGCCGAAGGCTACGGCGGATGGGCCCGCCCAGCCGCTTTGCGGCGTTCGCAAGAGCTCACCCTCTCCCGCAAGCGGTAGAGGACAATGTGCTTCACATTTTCACGTTCACTTGCTAATCCGTCCTCCTATGACACTGAAACTCGCAATTGCAGGTGCGGCTGGCCGGATGGGGCGGGAGCTGGCGCGGATCGTAAATGAAACGGGCGGTTGCCAGCTTTCGGGCGGATTGGAAGCGCCGGGGTCAGCCCATGTCGGGGCTGACTATGGCGAGCTGATGGGCATTGGCAAAAACGGCATCATCATTTCCGATAAGCCTGAAACAGTTTTGGCGGCTTGTGATGGCATCATTGATTTCACCATCGCGCCAGCCACCATGGCCCTCGTTAAGCTGACATCAGCGATGAAGAAAATCCATGTGATCGGCACGACAGGGATTAGCGCGGAAGAAGATGCTTTAATCAAAGCCGCCGCTGCAAACACCGTGATCATGAAAACGGGTAATTATTCACTCGGCGTAAACATGCTGGCGGCGCTGGTTAAAAAAGCCGCTGCCGCTTTGGGCGAAGAATTTGATATTGAGATATTAGAAATGCACCACCGCAACAAAGTGGATGCACCTTCGGGCACGGCTTATTTGCTGGGCAAGGCGGCGGCTGATGGCCGCGCGGTTTCACTGAAAGATAAATCAGTGCGGGTGCGCGATGGTGAGACGGGTGCGCGGAATTCTGGCGATATTGGCTTTGCCACATTGCGCGGCGGTTCTGTGGTGGGCGATCACACGGTCATTTTTGCTGGTGGTGGCGAGAGGTTAGAACTGCGCCATGTGGCTGAAAATCGCGAGCTGTTTGCGCGTGGTGCTGTGAAAGCAGCCCTCTGGTGCGGGAACCAAAAGCCCGGGCTTTATAATATGTTTGATGTTTTAGGATTGGATTGAAGATGAGCGGAACTTTGGTTTTAGTGCGTCACGGGCAAAGCGATTGGAATTTGAAAAATCTTTTCACGGGCTGGAAAGACCCTGATTTATCGCCTCAAGGTGTTTCTGAAGCCAAGGCTGCGGGCCAGCGCTTGAAGGCCAAGGGTTTGAAGTTCGACATGTGCTTCACCTCGGCTTTGACGCGCGCTCAACACACATTGAAATTGATCTTGGCTGAACTCGGCCAAACCGGATTGCCCGAGACCCGCGATCAAGCTTTGAATGAACGCGACTATGGCGAGCTGACGGGCCTGAACAAAGATGATGCCCGCGCCAAATGGGGCGAAGAGCAAGTGCTGATCTGGCGTCGTTCCTATGATGTGCCACCTCCCGGTGGCGAGTCACTCAAAGACACACTTGCGCGTTCGCTGCCTTATTACATGCACATGATTCAGCCGCAAGTGCTCGAAGGCAAAACCGTATTGGTGGCCGCCCATGGCAATTCTCTGCGTTCGCTTATTATGGCCATTGAAGGCCTAACACCGGAACAGATTTTGAAGCGCGAGCTCGAAACGGGTGTGCCCGTGTTTTATAAATTGGGCGCTAACTCACGCCCTGAAAAGATTGAAATCTTGCACGCATGAGTTCTCGAATCTGCATTGATGAAGTGGCAGCGTTTGAAAAGCGCATCCCCCGTCTTGCAGAAATTTTGATTGATGCTGTGGCGGGCGGTGCGGGTGTTTCGTTTATGCATCCACTGTCGCAAGAAGATGCGAAAGCTTTTTGGCGCGGACATTTGGGGAGCATTAAAGCGGGTCAAACTTTTCCGGTGATCGCAGAACACGAAGGTGAAACGGCTGGCATTGTTTTGTTAATCAAAGCCGGAGCGCAAAACCAACCGCACCGCGCTGATATTGCTAAAATGCTAGTGCATAGTGATTTTCGCAGACGCGGCTTTGCAACGCATTTGATCAGGGCGCTCGAAGATAAAGCGCGTGCACTTAATTTGAAACTGCTGACTTTTGATGCTGTGCAAGGCAGTGCGGCGGAGGGTTTTTACAAACGCTTAGGCTTTACGTGCGTAGGCTATTATCCAGACTACGCCTATTCGGGCACGGGAAAGCTTGACGGAACCGCGCTGTTTTACAAAAAGCTCTGAGACTTATTTCAGCTGCGCTGCCGCGCGCGCCAGTTTCTCAATCTCATCCCATTGGCCCTCGTTCACCAAATTCTTCGGCGCCATCCAAGAGCCGCCGATGGTGATCACATTGCTAAGTTTCAAATAGCTGGGTGCCAATTCTGGCGTGATGCCGCCTGTGGGGCAGAATTTAATTTGTGGCAGAGGTGAAGCAAGCGATGACAAATATTTTGTTCCACCTGCGGGTTCAGCAGGAAAGAATTTTTGAATTGAATAGCCCCATTCCAAAAGCGCCATACATTCAGATGCCGTCACACCGCCGGGCAGCAATGCAATATCAAAATCTTCCGCCGCGCCTAAAAGCTGACCCGTGGCACCAGGCGAAACAGCAAAGGCCAATTCTAGTTTGGCGCAGGCGCGCAGTTGCTGTGGGGTGAGAACCGTGCCTGCTCCAACAATAGCACCTTCAACCTCTGCTTTAATCGCCTTCATGCAATCAAGCGCCACATCTGTGCGCAATGTGATTTCGAGAACTGGTAGGCCGCCTTTGACCAAAGCGCGGGCCAATG
>JAYVPZ010000414.1:0-4274 GCA_043757105.1 Aestuariivirga sp.
GCCATGTTGTGTCTTCTCCTCTTGTATTAGAAATTTTCTACAGCCAGTTGCTGATATTTTCGACAACTTTCGCCGTTGATATTCCATAACGATCATGCAAGGTGGGCAACGCACCGGCATCCAGAAATTCGTCCGGCAAACCAATGTGGCGAAAGCGGCCTGAAAAGCCGTTACTGACCAGAATATGGGCCACGGCTTCGCCAAGGCCACCAATGACCGTGTGATTTTCTGCAACGACAACAGCGCGACCCGGCTTCATGGCCTCGCGCAGAATACTGTTGGCATCAAGTGGCTTGATGGTTCCAACGTGCAGCACGGCCGCCTTGGTTCCTTGCTCTAAAAGTCGCTCCGCGGCTTCAAGCACGCGCATGGTCATGATTCCGCTGGAGATGAACAGAACGTCGCCACCGTCAACCAACAATTTTGCCTTGCCAATTTCGAATGTGTAATCGTATTTATCCAGCACCATTGGCACCTTGCCGCGCAAGAGCCGTAAATAAACCGGGCCCTGATGTGCCGCAATCGCGGGAACGGCCTGTTCAATTTCAAGCGCATCACAAGGATCAATGATAGTTAAGTTAGGAAGGCCACGGAAAATCGCCAGGTCCTCAGTTGCCTGATGACTGGGACCATACCCGGTTGTCAGGCCCGGCAAGGCGCAGGCAATTTTTACATTCAGGTTTTCTTCTGCAATGGCCATGCAAATGAAATCATATGCACGCCGCGACGCAAACACCGCGTAAGTTGTGACAAACGGCATAAAACCTTCACGCGCCATCCCCGCCGAGGCACCCATGAGCAACTGTTCTGCCATGCCCATTTGGTAGAAACGGTCGGGATAGGCCTGGGCGAAAATGTGAAGATCAGTATATTTGGCCAGATCAGCACTCATGCCTACAATCTCAGGGCGGGACTTTGCAAGTTCGACCAGTGCATGGCCGAAGGGCGCCATCTTTGTTGGTTGATCATCGCCAGCAATCGACGCGATCATGGCGGAGGTTTTCAGGCGTTCGCCGCCAGTTGACAGCACTTGCCGCTTGAATTTGTCGCGTTTCATGTGGGCATTCCTGCGACAAGTTCCGCCATGGCTCGGCTCCATTCTTCTGGCTCTACGCGCAGGAAATGGCTGCGCTCGCGGGCCTCGAGAAAATCCACCCCTTTGCCCATTTTGGTATCGCAAATGATGATCCGGGGTTTAGCCCCAGTGAAGGCCTTTGCCGAACGGAAGGCTTTTGTGAGTGCTGGAACATTGTTGCCGTCAACGCGCTGGACATACCAGCCAAAAGCTTCAAACATTTGCTCCCGCGGCTCAAAATTCAGTATGAGTTTTGATGGTCAATCAGCTTGCATATTGTTCACATCGACAATCGCGATCAGATTGTCGAGTTTGAAACTGGAAGCAGACATGGCGGCCTCCCATGTCGAACCTTCGTTCAATTCGCCGTCAGACAACAGATTGTAAACGAAACTCTCCGATTTCTTGCGCTTCAAGCCAAGGCACATGCCTATGGCAATAGAAAGCCCTTGGCCCAATGAGCCACCCGTGATTTCCATTCCCGGCGTGTAGGTGGCCATGCCAGACATGGGCAGACGACTGTCATCTGAGCCATAGGTTTCAATTTCATCTTCAGGCAATATTTCCGCTTCGATCAAGACCGCATAAAGTGCTATGGCGTAGTGCCCGATGGATAGTAGAAAACGGTCTCGCCCCTCCCACTCCGGATCTTGCGGGCGATACTTAAGCGCATCGAAATAACAAACGGCAAGAACATCCGCAACGCCAAGCGCTTGGGCCACGTAACCTTGCCCCTGCACTTCGGCCATTCGCAATGCGTGGCGCCTAATGTGATAGGCCCGCTGTTCGAGGTTGAGGTTTGAGCGATGATCAATCATCTTAAAACACTCTGTCCGTGACAGGATCGATAAGTATGCAACGGTTCAAATCTGCTGCATAATCCAGCGCTGCTCCTTCTTCATGCACGTCGTGGGCTCCGAGTTCAGCCGTTACTGGAACGCCACCAATGCGAGAGGTGACATAAGTCCGTGTCCCCGTTGGCTGGATAATGTCTGCAGAGGCTTTGATGCGGACGAAACCAGGCGCCAACGCACCCTTTTCAGCGCGGGAAAGATGCTGGGGCCTGATGCCCAGGATCACGCTGCGTTCATCATTGCTGCTGGTTGCCATTAAACGCCCCTTGGGAAGTTGGAGCACTTCACCTGTCTTCAAGACAGCGGCAACATTATTGCCGCGGATCACGAGCTTTGCTGGAATGAGATTGATCGAGGGCGAACCGAGGAACTCTGCTACAAACCCAGTGATAGGCTTTTCAAAGAGTTCAAGCGGCGAACCCTGCTGTTCAATACGACCATCACGCAAGAGAATAATGCGATCTGCCAAAGTCATCGCTTCCACTTGATCGTGGGTAACGTAAATCATTGTTGTTCCAAGTTCTTTGTGCAATCTTTTGATTTCGCCTCTCATTCCGTCGCGCAATTTGGCGTCCAGATTTGATAGTGGCTCGTCAAATAGAAAAAGTTGGGGCTGCCGGACGATGGCACGACCGATTGCTACGCGTTGACGCTGGCCGCCGGAGAGTTCTCTAGGGAAGCGCTGCAAAAGCGTTGTGATGTCTAGCATTGACGCGGCGTTATCAACCCGCTTTTTGATTTCGGGTTCCGCGAACTTGCGCGCCCTAAGGCCAAAGGCAATGTTGTCGTAAACTGTCAGAAATGGATAAAGCGCATAGTTTTGGAACACCATGGCAATGTTGCGGTCGCGCGGGCGCATGTCGTTGACGACTTTTCCGCCGATTGAAATTTCACCGTCGGTTGTTTCTTCAAGGCCCGCAATGGTGCGCAAAAGTGTGCTTTTCCCGCACCCCGATGGGCCCACAAAAACGGCAAACTCACCGTCCGCAATTGTCAAGTCAATGCCTTTTAGGGCATGCATTGCACCATAATATTTATGTAGGCCGGATATGCCGACGTTGGCCACTTTTTTCTCCCTAACCTTTAACTGCGCCGAGCGAGATGCCTCGCACCAAATAACGTTGCATGAGCGTCACCGCGATAAAAATTGGCAAGGTACCTAGAACTGACATGGCAGCAATTTTTGACCAAAAGTTCGATTGCCCGCCCATGTAATGTGTAAGTTGCACCGGGAAGGTGATAACGTTAGTGCGCGTCAAGATGAGCGCAAAGAGGAAGTCGTTCCAGGCGAAAACAAAAGTAAATATCGCTGTTGCCATGAGGCCAGACCGGGCCATTGGAAAAACTACCTTCCACAATGTCTGCCAGCGGGTGCAGCCGTCAATGAGTGCACTTTCTTCGAGTTCCAACGGAATGTCTGCAATATATCCACGCATCATCCATATAACGTAGGGCAAGTTAAATGCGGTATAGAGTAAAATGAGCCCGAGATAAGTATCCACCATGCCGAAATAAACGTAAATCAGAAATACAGGAAATACAACGGCGATCGGCGGCATCATGCGTTGCGAGATGATCCACATGGCCAAATTCTTACCCCCGGTGTTGAATCGCGCCAGGCTGTAAGCACAGCATGTGCCAAGTATTATAGCTAAGATAGAACTAGCTCCTGCAACAATCAGGCTGTTCCAAATCGCCATTACGTCGCCACCCTTGAACAAGACCCAGTAATTGTCGAACTGAATTTGACTAGGTAACCAAAGCGGGGGTACATGAAATATCTCATCCGGCGTTTTAAATGAAATCATGAACAGCCAGTAAACCGGGAACAGAAAAACGGCCGTGGCTATGGTTGCAGCGCCGTAACGCCACGCCAATTTGTTTCTGCCGCGGCGCGAAAGTCGTGTCACGTTCATTTCACCAGTTCCATGCGTTGCAGCGCGTAGGTGACAATGGCCGAAAGTATTGCCACCACTAAAAAAGCCATCGCCGCTGTGTAGCTCGTGTCAAATTGGGAGAAGCCACTGACATAAGTGTAAAGAGAAATCGTTTCTGTCATAGATCCTGGCCCGCCTTCCGTAAGCGCCCAGATGATATCGAAGATACGAAACAAGTCCAAACCACGAATAAGAATGGCAACAGCAACAACTGGTTTTATGGCCGGAATGATAATCAGGCGAAGCAACCGCCAATATGAAGCTCCGTCAAGTTCCGCCGCCTCGAGCTGCGATTGATCAACATTTGACAATGCTGCTAATAGGAGCAGGAACATGAATGGTGTCCATTGCCACACTTCACAAATGATGATTGCGGGATAGACCAGCGTCGGGTTAACGGTCCACAAC
>JAYVPZ010000415.1:0-4272 GCA_043757105.1 Aestuariivirga sp.
CCAGAGGAAAGACACCACCCGTTTTTTCAACACTCCGCCAGCCATCAGAAATACTTTGCGTTGTAATCATACATGGCTTGATAAGCGCCGCCCTGCTTAAGACTAACATAACCTGTCTTGAACAGTTCGTGCTGGTCTTCATAAAGTGCGCGGGTTGAACGCGTTGGTTCCACCATGCTCTCAAGCGAAACCATGGCACCAGCCGCCTCGGCCACGCTTGAAAATTGTCCGGCACCAACCGCACCCAGAATGGCTGCACCAAGAACCGTGCACTCGCGCACTTTTGGAACACCAGCTGGCACACCGATCACATCAGTCATAATTTGCACAAAGCCCGCACTTTTTGTGCCGCCTCCCGTGAGACGAAATTCTGTAACGCCGCCTTTCATGCCGGTCTGGAACGTATCCACAATCATGCGCATTTCATTGGCCACACCTTCAAGCACCGCGCGAATAATATCGGCGCGGTCATGATCGAGGCGAAGACCAAGATAACCAGCCTTGGCTGTCACGTCATAATAAGGTGTGACTTGGCCTTGCATGAACGGATGATAAATCAGACCCTTTGCCCCGGCTGGTGCTTGCATGGCAAGATCAACCATCACTGAATAGGGGCTGCGCTTTTGCTTTTTTGCCTGTGACTGCTCGGGAAGGCCAAGAATATCACGCCACCATCGTAGGCACACGCCAGCCGCAAATGCCGCCCCTTCAAGATCCCACATGCCGGGAACGCCGTGGCCGCCAAGGAACAACTTATCGCCGGTGACACGGTCTACGCTGTCAACATGCGCTACCATAACTGCAGACGTGCCAATGGTGAATTCCGCCATACCCTGCTTGATAATGCCAGCGCCAATAGCTGCGCATTGTTGGTCGCCAGCGCCACGACAAATCGGCGTGCCGGCGGGAATACCAGTTGCGGCGGCGGCGGCCTTTGAGACCACACCAGCCTGTGCTGCAGTTTGACCCACAGGCGGAACCATGTCGCGGGTGAGGCCACAGAGTTTCAACACGCTGTCGCTCCAGTCCAGCTTGCGAATATCCATCATGCCATTGAGCGTCAGCGATGCAGGATCGGTTGTCCAATCTTCGGCACCGAGAAGCTTCAAGAAATACTCTTGGCCATTCACGACCCAACGGGTTTTCTCAAAAACATCGGGGCGATTGTCGCGGATCCATGCGATTTTTGCGGCAGACCAAGCCGCCGCGAGCGGCATGCCTGTATGGGACTGGTAATCCTTGGCAGACATGGTTTCAGCGAACTTGGCTTCATAGGCTTGGGCGCGGCCATCGTTCCAAACAATGGAAGGCGCCAGCGGCTGCTTTGCACTATCAAGCATACCGAATGTGCCGCGCTGGCTTGAAAAACCAACTGACTTGTAAGCTGAGGTGGGCAAACCTGCCGCCTTGATGGCCTGTTTCGAAGCTGCGCATATGCCCTTCCACACGTCAGCCAAATCCTGCTCAACCCAACCGGCTCTTGGGAAACTGCAGGCATACTCTTTATAACCAACGGCAAGTTCATTGCCCCTTTCATCATAGATCGCAACGGTGGTACCTGTGGTGCCAGCGTCGATACCAATGAATGCTGTTTTTGCTTTTTCTCCCATGGTGTTCCTCGTTGTTATATTTTTGAGATGGCAGACTGTGTTGACAGACCTTGAACCCAATCATTGATCATTTCCAAAAATTGGCGTCGGCGCGTTTGTTCTTGCGCTGGCCAAGATGCAATAATCTTGGCCTTTTCTGCGGCAGGATCATCCGAAGGCCCAAGCATATTTTCAACATCAACGGCAATTCGGGTATCACCTGTTCCTGACCACGTGTCGTTAACGCGAAAGCCGAATGGCTTGACTTGGTCATGCCACGTCGCATCCATTACCACAGATTGCCCATTTAAGTTGGCGCGAACGATATTGTGAATATCGCGTATGCCTTCTTTCGCAACAATCATAAATGCTTCAGGCACGTTGTGTGCTTCACGCAGAGGTGTGGCAAAATCGCCGAGCACCAATTCCACATCTGCGTTGATGCCGATTTTATCCAACAGAGCGACAAGCAAAATATGTTTACTCGAGCAAGACCCGGCCCTGCTCGCTAGGATACCTTCAATGCTGCGGTCACCTGTGGAGCGATAAGGCAACTGTCTTACGCCGTGAAATACTGAAACAGCATCGGCATTCTGTCCATTGTGAGCAATTGAGGTTAGAAAGTCCGTGAGCGCTTTTGCACCACCACTCTGTTCAACTTTAACTGCCCCAGAAAGCATCAGAAATAAGCCCTGCCATCGGCAGTAGAGAACGCATGCCATTTGTCGCGGTTGACGGTGATATAGCAAGCCTCGCCTTCTTGGCCGAGAAATTCAGGATTAGTTTTAACGCGTATGCGGCTATCGGCCAAGGTTACGTCCACAATCATGTCGCTACCGAGAAGCTCGGTGACGAAGATATCGCCCTTCACGTGGTCGTCTTTGGGTTTGCTGCCAGATATTGTGAGCGCATCGGGCCTGACACCGAGTCTAATGGATTTCGAATTCTGGCCACTCAGAATGCGGCTCTGTTCAGGCGTTACGGCGATTGAAAAGTTGGGGTGTGTAAACCATGTCTTGCCGACCTTGTCTTCGATAGTGGCATCCATAAAATTCATGGCAGGCTCCCCAACAAAGCCTGCAACCCAGGCATTGACTGGATTGTTGTAAACTTCGCGTGGAGTTCCCAATTGCTGGAGTTCGCCTTCATGCATGACAGCGATCATATCCGCCATGGACATGGCTTCCAACTGATCATGCGTTACATAGATCATCGTTGTGCCGAGAGAACGTTGCAGATGCTTAATCTCGCTACGCATGTGGGCGCGTAGCTTTGCATCGAGATGTGCAATCGGTTCATCGAAAAGAAATAGCTTAGGTTCACGCACAATGGCGCGGCCAATGGCAACACGCTGTTTTTGTCCGCCAGAAAGCTCAGATGGGCGGCGCTCCAGAAGCTGCCCGATCTCCAGAAGTTTAGCAGCTCCGGTGACACGTTCCTTAATTTGGGTATCAGTCTGGCCGCGCAGGCGCAGCGGATTGGCCATATTCTCATAAACCGTCTTATGCGGATAAAGTGCGTAGTTCTCAAACACCATAGCCACGTCACGATCCTTGGGGGCCAGATCATTGATGCGCTGATCATCAAATCGAATTTCGCCAGCACTGATATGCTCAAGGCCCGCAATCATGCGCATTGTCGATGATTTTCCGCAACCCGATGGGCCGAGGACGGACAGAAAAGTGCCATCCGGACAGTTGATATTCAGGTCTTTGACAGCGGCGAATTCACCGTATTGTTTCCAAACCTTGTCGATTGTTACCGTTGCCATAAATTCTCTCCAACTATTCCTTGACCGCGCCCATGGTGAGGCCAGTGACCAGATATTTACGAATGACGAGCCCCAGCAGCATCATCGGCAGCGTTGTCACGGTGCCTGCAGCCATGATGGTTCCCCACTGGATGTTTTGCGGTTGCACAAGTTCCTTTGTCGCCACAGGCAGCGTCTTTGCGTCGCCTGATCCGATGATAGCGGCAAACAGGAAATCGTTCCAAGCAAAGAGTATGCACAATACAACAAAAGCGGCGATGCCAGGCGCCACCAGCGGCAGTATTGAAATCAACGCCTTGGGGCGGGATGCGCCATCAATCATCTGCGCTTCTTCAATTGCATACGGAACGTTGTCGAAGAAACCTTTCAATATCCAAATTGCAAATGGCAGGTTGAATGTCGTGTAAGCAAGGATCAGGCCTGGGAGCGAGCCCACGAGGTTTAGGCCACGGAAAATCGCAAACAGCGGCACTAGTACGGCGACGACGGGTGCCATACGCGTTGATATGATCCAGAAGAATAAATCATTCTTAAACTTGAAGTCCGTGCGCGACAGTGAATAGGCTGCCATCGACCCGAGAACGACCGAGATGATCGCAGAGCCGCCGGCCGCAACTATCGAGTTGAAGAGATACCTTCCGAAGGGCTGCTGGGTGAAGAGGTCGATGTAATGCTGAAACGTTGGAGAGAAGTTGAAGAATACCCGTGCCCCCAACCAATCCCCAACGGCTGGAATCTGAAACGCTTCCAACAGATCCTTGAACGACGAGACGATCATCACAAAGATGGGCAGAACCGTCCACACGAGGTAAAAGGCCACGAAGATTCTCGCGAACCAGTTGAAGGCCTTGCTCAGCGGCGTGTTGTAATTGACAATATCACGTGATGCCATGTGGTGTTCCTTACTACTGA
>JAYVPZ010000416.1:0-4246 GCA_043757105.1 Aestuariivirga sp.
AGCAATCGGCAACATTTGCAGTTTGTTCACGGACGAAGAATGCTCCAACTACTTCACCGCAGCTGGATATGGATTCAATTGACCATCCGATGCTCTAGAAAGCGTGATTTGGTTCACTTTGGTCTCGGAGTAAGAAAATACTTGCTAACGCTTATAGGCCTTAAGAGGGACTTGGGCTTGGCGATGGGACTCTCGGCAGCCAATCGAGCAGCACTCGCAGAATTATCAGCGAATTCTAAATCGCAAATGCAACAAGATCTGTTTGTACTGGCCGAGCTCAGATTTAAAAGAGATGGCTATTTTGTGGACTTTGGCGCGACTGATGGAGTGATCAATAGCAATTCTTATCTGCTTGAAAAACAATTTGGGTGGCGGGGCGTCTGCGCAGAACCATCGCGTTTCTGGCATGGAAAACTAAGGGCGAACAGAAATTGCAAAATTGAGACAGATTGCGTTTGGACCGAAAGCGGCACGACAATTGAGTTCTACGAAACCGAGTTACCTGAACTCTCGACTTTAACTTCCTTTAGAAATTCAGACATGCACGCGGGCATTCGAAAGCCAAATGCTATCTACAATGTAAACTCAATCTCGCTTAATGACTTGTTAGAGAAGTATAACGCTCCAAAGTTAATCGATTATTTGTCAATTGATACTGAGGGCAGTGAGCTTTTGATTTTGACGAACTTTGATTTTTTAAGTCGAAGAATAAAGATTATAACTTGTGAACATAATTATTCCGAAAATCGAGAGCGCATATTCAATTTGTTAAGAAGCAAAGGTTATGTCCGGAAATACAAGGAATTCTCCCAATTTGACGATTGGTATGTCTTGGAAGATTGAGTGTTGGCTTCAGACTTTGCCAGGTAAACTAACTTTTTGCTTTGAGTGCCTCAGCCAGACTAAATGATGCGCTTCCCGGCTTTAATGGTTTCGGCTGACTTTCATGTGGCTTCCACGCCATGGCCCACGCCATCTCCAATGTTGCGCGAACCCGGCCATCTTCATCGGAAAAATGCTTATGATAATGTTCTGCCACCTTGCTGATGAAGCGCTTGGACACCAGCTTCGAACTCCGTCCGACCAACGGATTTGAAAATCCAAAACTTTTAATTTCACCCATCAGAGCAAATGCATCAGCATAACGCACAATGGTTCGGTCAACATCTGCCACAGGTAGCGCTAACCCGGCACGTTGCATCAGCCCGCCCAATTCTCGAACGCCAATCATCGGGGCAACACGCGGTGAAACACCGCCCGTGATTTCGATCTCAGCTTGCAACCAGCTTTCGCGCAATTCAAAAAGTGTATCACCAGCAAAAAAAGCCACCAACAATAAGCCATCAGGTTTCAATCCTCGCGACAGTTGCGCCAAATGCCCCGGCACATCATTCACGCAATGCAGATCAAGCAGGCTAAAAATTGCATCGTAATCAGACTTTGGTAATTCAACTGCATCGCCATTTACAGGTGCCAACACATCAAGCTTTTCAACTCCGCCACAAAGCCTCAAAGTCTCTGAAGCAACTCGCGGATTCTGGGCAATCACGAGGGCCTTGGGAAATTGCTTCAATATAATCGAAAGCCGATCTCCCAATTCCGCTGCCACCATATTTTGTAAGTCGTGGGTTGCATTCGCCTTTGATTGGCGTGCAAGATAAAGAGTGCGATCAAAAATCTGGGGGCTTGGTTCAGTCATGGAAGATGAGGTAGCCGAAGCTGGCTCTAAATTCCAGTTTACAAATTGGCGCAAAGCGGCGAACCACTGTGCTTTGGCTCTGGTCGATCTCATCGTGCCCCCGAAATGCCTGTCGTGTCGCACGCCAGTTAACCAAGGTGCGAGCCTTTGTGTAACGTGCTGGTCAAAACTCAATTTCCTTGAACACCCCGTTTGCGATGTGATGGGCACACCCTTTGCCTATGACCAAGGCAAAGGTGCGCTCAGTGCCGCGGCTCTGGCTGACCCACCACCGTGGGATAAGGCGCGGGCGGCAATCGTGTTTGATCAGAATTCCAAAAATCTTATCCATGCTTTGAAGTACAAAGATCATCATGAAGCGGCCTTACTTATGGTGCGGTTGATGGCGCGGGCGGGGCGCGAATTGCTGGCTGAGGCCGATTATATTATGCCGGTGCCTCTTCATGCTACCCGATTATGGAAGCGGAGATTCAATCAAGCGGCGTTGCTTGCAAAGCCATTGGCCGAACAATCGGGAAAACCTTACGCCGCGGATATTATTTTGCGTAAAATTGCAACGCGCCAACAAGTAGGACTGGATCATAATGCGCGAGCAAAAAATGTGCGAAAGGCTTTTCAAGTCTCTCTCGAAAAATCTATGCTGATCAAAGACAGAAACATATTATTAGTCGATGATGTCCGCACAACAGGTGCAACTGTGGCGGCCTGTGCTAATGTACTAAAACAAGAAGGGGCGGCTCGCGTTTTTGTGCTCAGCTTTGCACTTGTTTTGGAACCGCACAGGTTCCATATTGACGTCTGACGGAAAAACAACACGATGAGCAATGTAATAATCTATACAACTTCAGCCTGCCCCTATTGCATGATGGCCAAGAACCTTCTCACCAAAAAGGGCGCAAAATTTCAGGAAATTGATGTGAGCTATGACGCAGCCGAACGCCAACGCATGACCAGTCTTGCTGGAGGAAGGCGCTCTGTTCCGCAAATTTTTGTAGGAAAAACTTATGTCGGTGGCTGTGATGATCTTCATGCGCTTGATGCAAAGGGCGGGCTTGATCCGTTACTGGCTGCTTCATGAGTTTTAAAGCTGGAATGGTTCAGTTGCGTTCTGGCACCGACGTGCCTCGCAATTTGAAAGATGCCTCAGCGCTGATCAAAGCTGCAGCCTCACAAGGTGCCAAATTTATTTCCACCCCCGAAGTCACCAATATATTTGAGCCAGATCGTGACCGCCTCAAAGCGATTGCAAGGCCAGAGGCTGACGACATGTCGGTCAAAGGTTTTTCCGAACTTGCAGCCAAACTCGGCATCCATCTTCACATCGGTTCAATGGCCCTGAAGGGTGATGATGATAAATTGGTCAACCGCACAATCTTGTTTGGCCCCGATGGCAAGATCATTGCGCGGTACGACAAGATCCATTTGTTCGATGTCGATTTACCCAATGGTGAAGTTTACCGCGAGTCCGCTTCCTATACAGGCGGCGATGAAGCCGTCGTGGTCGAAACACCATTCGCAAAACTCGGCCTGACCATTTGCTATGATGTGCGCTTTCCCGCCTTGCACCGCGCCTTAGCGATGGCAGGCGCTAACGTGTTGCTCGTGCCCGCAGCTTTCACAGTTCCAACAGGCAAAGCCCATTGGCATGTGTTGCTCCGCGCCCGTGCGATTGAAACGGGCAGCTTCGTGATTGCTGCTGCTCAAGGCGGTAAGCATGACTCAGGCCGCGAAACATTCGGTCATTCGAAGGTGATCAACCCTTGGGGCGAAGTCATTTGCGAGGCAAACACTGACCCTGATTTCAAACTGTTCGAAATTGACCCTGAAGAGTCTGCTGCCGCCCGCGCCAAAATTCCAAACTTGCAACACGCCCGCGAATTCACTTTGAGTCATGTGAGCGCTTTATGATCCGCTATGATCTCGTGTGTGATAAAGGCCATGAATTTGATGGCTGGTTTCGTGATAGCGACACCTATGACAAACAAGCCAAACGCGGCCTCGTGTCATGCACCCATTGCGGTACGGCCAAAATCCAAAAACAAATCATGGCGCCGCGCATCCCGTCTAAGTCGAACAAGAAGTCCGACAATGCCGTTCGCATGAGTTCTGGCCCGGTCGATCCCCGCGCTCAAGCCATGATCCAAATGATGCGTGACTACCGCAAGCATGTTGAAACCAACGCCGAAAACGTCGGCAACAACTTCGCCGAAGAAGCCCGCAAAATTCATTATAAAGAAACCAAAGTGCGCGGCATTTACGGCCAAACATCACCAGATGATGCAGCCGCCTTGATTGAAGAAGGCATAGATATCCACCCCATTCCCGTGTTGCCGGAAGATGGGAATTAGCCTCCACACTCGCCGTCATTCCATGCAATGGCCTTGCATACCGCGCTGCCAAGCCGCAGCGTACAGAGACGCAACATCATGACCCATAGCAAAAATCTCACCTAGATCAATATGACTTTTGACGGAATCGTCAAAAGTCAGATAAATTGATCGAAAATAATAACTTAGGGCGCTTTTGATGTTTCCATGAAACATCAAA
>JAYVPZ010000417.1:0-4224 GCA_043757105.1 Aestuariivirga sp.
AATATGACTTTTGACGGAATCGTCAAAAGTCAGATAAATTGATCGAAAATAATAACTTAGGGCGCTTTTGATGTTTCCATGAAACATCAAAACGCTCTAGCTCGCCCTTGCCAATGCCGCCCACTGGTGGATGAGAACCGAAAAGCTGGATCATTTTAAAAAAGCGGTAAAGATCAAAACCATGATTGAACAGATGGCATAATTCCAAAAACGCCTTGAAACTTGACTCTTTTGATAGACCCGCATAGAAGCCGCTCATCCAAAAGGCCAAAAGCCTATTGGTTAATCATGCGCTGCCCCCGGCAACCTGAACGATTTTTCGAAATCAGTTGCAAAAGAGCTTTTCCTTCAATGGGTTAGGAGAGGCCGCCAAAGGGCGCGAAGTAGAATGGAAAAAACATGTACGCAGTCATTAAGACAGGCGGCAAGCAATATCGCGTTGCCGCAAACGATAAAATTCTGATTGAAAAGCTCGAAGGCGCTGCCGGAGATCACGTTCACTTTGACCATGTTTTGATGGTCGGTGCTGGTGCCGAGGTGCAAGTTGGCGCACCACTGGTTGCTGGTGCGACAGTTGTTGGCGAAATCGAAAAGCAGGCCCGTGGGCCGCATTTGATCATTTTCAAGAAGCGCCGCCGTAAGCATTACCGCAGGCGTAATGGTCACAGGCAGGATTTGACCTCAGTGATCATCACTGAAATTCTAGTCGGGGGTGCTAAGCCAACAGGCAAAAAAGCTGAAAAGAAAGTGGCAGCTCCTGCTCCGGTTGCAGCAGTTGCCGCTTCGGGCGCCGATGACATTTCCTTGATCGGCGGCATTGGTCCAAAGATATTCAAGGCCTTGACCGATATGGGCATCACAACATTCGCTCAAGTGGCCGCATGGACACCTGAAGATGTTGAACGCATCGAAGGCGAAATTAAGCAAAAAGGCCGCGTTGCACGCGAAGAGTGGATTGAGCAAGCTAAAGAATTAGTAGCTGGCAAACCACCCCGTGCTAAAACCGATCAAGCCCGTTCGTAATTTAAGAGAGATAGGAGCAAACCATGGCACATAAAAAAGCAGGCGGCTCGTCCCGCAACGGTCGTGACTCAGCTGGTAAACGTTTAGGCGTTAAATGCTTCGGCGGCGAAACCGTTGTTGCAGGTAACATCATTCTGCGCCAACGCGGCACCCAGTGGCATCCCGGGACTGGCGTTGGCATTGGCCGCGACCACACAATTTTTGCAAAGATTCCTGGCACCGTGGCCTTCCGTGCCACCAAGCTAAATAGGCAGCTTGTGTCCGTTCTTCCAATGAAGGCCGCTGAATAACAGCACCATCAAAGATCATGTGATCAAAGGGAGATGGGCAACCATCTCCCTTTTTGTTTACCACCCCCATGTTGGACAGAGCTATCGCATATGCAGCTTTTCACTTTTTTCAATTCATTCCCTCCCTCGTCGTCATTCCGGACAAGCGCCTTGTCGAGTGGAGCAAAGCGTAACGAGGGCGCTTGAGCCGGAATCCAACTTTGGTAACCACGAGCCCAACATGTTGAAACAAAGCGGGATTCCAAATCCCGCGCACTCACTTCGCAAGGGCTTAGTTCGGCAATGCGCGGGTTTGGAATGACGGGAAATGATGAGCGCCGAAAATAAGTAAAACAAACCCCTACCTCTTAACCAAAACACAATTCTTGGCCGCACTCGCACCAACACAAATTGCTGGCCGCGAATAAATTTCAGGATTCAACTGCGATGTAATGATCTTCGTTGCCAATCGCTCGTCTGGTGTCATTCTATAGATGCCACTGGGCGGGGCTTTGGTATAATAATCCAGAAAACCAGAACCAACCCCCATCACCTTAACATAACGGTCTAATTCTGCATCAAAGCTCGCTGTCATCTTTGTTGTGGGTTTGCCGATAATTGTTTCACGTTTGGTAATCGTCTTACTGATAATTTTCTTCTTGCCATTGATCAATAAATATTTCTCACGATAAAAAATTCTCTGAAACATTGGCTTGTTGAGAATCTGGTGTGTGCCGATGACACTTGCCGGAATTGCAATACGTTCCACTCCTGCCGCCAAAACCAAAGTGCAAGCCGAAGCACAATAGCTTGGTTGCGTCGAAAGAAAGCCACGTGAAATCTGTTTGCGCTTTAGCGTCTCATTGCAAAACACATCCCTGCTATCGCACGTCAGTGAAAAAGCATAACCCACAGCCACATTCATCTTGCGAGCCCGAATGGCCCGCCCCATGGCCAATGCCGCCCGCACATCACCCCCGCCAGATTGGATAATTAAGGGCAGCGGCGTTTTGCCTGCGGCACGCAAAGTCCGATCAAATTTTGCCGGCGTGCCCCCCACAATTTCACCAGTCGCAAAAATCCATTCAGGGCAGTTGGGTTCACATTCAGGCTTGCTGGCCCGCATGATTTCAAAACTCATCTCTTGAGATTTTAAAGCAGGCGTTTTCTTTTGTGGCGTTGCAGCTATCCCGGCTAAACTACCCACACACCAAACCGCTAAAGTCAGAAAAGCACTAAACCGCATTGAACACCTTCGCCACGCAAGAAAATCAAGTTGGCCCAACTTTGTGCATCTGACAAGATAACAAAAAAGGCAGCCTCAGCCGCCTCTTTCGAATTCACATAAAACTAGAATTAAAACACCATAGCCACGTAGCGCGGTACCAAGCTCTTGCGGCCTAAGCCGCCATTGTGCTTGGAAGCAGCAAGCTTCATGTTACCGTGCGCAGACTTAACGGCCGCCGACAAATGCTTCAGCCCATACTTCACATTGGTTGCGGCATTGTAGAGGCCAGAGCATGAACCAGAAAAGCCCAAGCCACGCGCAGTTTGGCACTTCATTTGATAAACACCAATCTCGCCAGCACCACCCGTAACACGTGGGTTAAAACCTGACTCAATTTTAGCAATGCGCAAAGCAAACCAAACTGGCACACCATAACGCGGCGCTTGCGACTTGATCATCGCCTGAACATTGGCGCGGGTTCCAGCAGTCACTTGTGGAAAATGAGATTTTATAAGGTGAATAGAGGCCTTGCGGTGATGCCGCTTGGCGGCCTCTGCGGAACCCGTCATTAAGCCAGCAGAAACCACTGCCACAGTGGCAGCAAAAAACAATTTTGAACGCATTTACAATTCCTTCTATTGATTGAACGGCACTAAAACTTTCAACCAAGGTGAAAGCCAAAACCCTGAAAGACCGCCGGGGCCCAAGGGGAAGCCGCATAGAAAGCCTAAATGGGGCGATAATAAGGTTGCAAAAATGACTCTGTGACGCATTGTCGCAATCTCAGATTGCTGAGCACTTGCACTCGACTTGGCGTTTTCAATTGAAACGTCTAAGAGCGGCCCATGAAATTTCTTGATGAATGCAAAATCTATGTGCGCGCTGGCGATGGTGGTGCTGGAGCCGTGTCGTTTCGCCGTGAAAAATTTATTGAGTTCGGCGGTCCTGACGGCGGTGACGGCGGCACCGGCGGAGACGTCTGGGTGGAAGCCCATAATGATCTCAACACGCTGATCGATTATCGCTACCAGCAACACTTCAAAGTTCGCACCGCAGGCCACGGCATGGGCAGGCTTCGTGCGGGCAATTCAACTGAAGACATCGTACTCAAAGTTCCAACCGGAACTGAGATCTATGAAGATGATCAAGAAACCCTCATCGCCGATTTGCAAAAGCCCGGCGAACGTGTGCGCATCGCCAAAGGTGGCAACGGCGGCTTCGGCAATCATTATTTCAAATCCGCCACCAATCGCAGTCCTTATAATGCCAACCCCGGCCAACAAGGCGAGGAACGTTGGATCTGGCTGCGCCTGAAACTGATCGCTGACGCTGGCATCGTTGGCCTGCCCAACGCTGGCAAATCGACATTGCTCTCGGTTGTCTCTGCAGCCCGCCCCAAAATCGCCGACTATCCTTTCACAACACTGCACCCCCAATTGGGTGTGGTAAAAGTAGGCGCAAACTCATTTGTGTTGGCCGATATTCCGGGCCTCATCGAAGGCGCATCAGATGGTGCGGGCCTTGGCACACGTTTTCTCGGTCACGTCGAACGTTGCGCCGTCCTCATCCACATGATTGATGCCACCGCCGATGATCTGGTCGATTCCTACAAAGTGATCCGCGCTGAGTTAAAAGCCTACAGCCCCATCTTGGCAAAAAAACCAGAGATCATCGCCTTCAACAAAATCGATGCGGTAGAACCAA
>JAYVPZ010000418.1:0-4217 GCA_043757105.1 Aestuariivirga sp.
CATCGTCAAGTCCTCCCTCAACAAAATCGAGATTGAATCAACTCGTCAACTGCGCCGCAACAACTAAAGGCGAGTCAGAAATTCTGAAAATTGGTATAAGTACCGACGAAGCTTCGCTTCGCGGCTTGCTGGCCGCGCAGTTTCTGCGTAATCTCATTGCCGCCGTTCCCTATGCCATTCATATTGTGTTGACGGACAACGGCATTCAATTTGCCAATCAGGAGCGGCAGCGCTTCGCCTTCCAGCACATCTTTAATCGGGTTTGCCTTGAACACGGCATTGAGCACAGGCTCACCAAGATCAAGCATCCTTGGACCAATGGCCAAGTCGAGCGAATGAACCGAACCATCAAGGACGCAACCGTTAAACGCTATCATTACGATAGCCATCAGCAGTTCAAAAGTCATCTCACCGACTTTGTAAACGCATACAACTATGGACGCCGCCTCAAGACACTAAAGGGCCTCACCCCTTACGAATACATCTGGAAAATCTGGACAACCGAACCAAAAAGATTCATCATAGATCCAATCCATCAAATGTCGGGACTGAACATCTAGCTCACCCCATCCAAGTTTGCCAAATCTGCAGTGCCTGCCAAAGCAATGGCCACGGGCGCTGCGATACTTGATGTCTACGCGCCCATGGCCATTGCACCACCAGCCCAACAGGGCGATAATGAAGGACAGAGTCTACTTGCAACTGGTGCATAGTCAGGGCTCAGGTCACTAAACCTAGAGGCTACCCTGGGGATACTTTTTATCAACAGCCAAATCAAATGACATTGCAACTACATGCTTATGATCTTCGTCAGAACGGCAAGATCGTTGCTAAAGCTGCCCCACTGGTTGTGTTCCATGTGCCCTCTGCTCTGGCGAAAGATTGGCTCATCCAAGTACAGGCCGGACAGCAATAGCAAACCGAAGCGTTGGCGTCCCGGAAGGGATTCGAACCCCTGACCCCGGGTTTAGGAAACCCGTGCTCTATCCTGCTGAGCTACCGAGACCAATCGCCACGCACACGGTGTCTATACGGTACTTGGTCGAAACCGCATAGGCCTAACGCCTTGTTCCGAATCGCCTTCTCCGATCAAGAGCATCGAATTAGGAAAACGGTGCTCTATCCTGCTGAGCTACCGAGACGTAGGCCAATCTGCTAGCATAGCCAGCGCTTGATTTGAAGCAGAACACGTTGAGGCTGAAAAACACCATGAGCATTGCTTATCGCCCTATGCGTGACGGACAAGAAGACGTGGTGGCCAGCTTCATCCGCCAAATTCCCAAGGAATTGGGCCTGACCGCGGCACCCAGCATCACCGGCGAAAAACTCCGAAGCTGGAAGGCCGACGTGCGCGTGATCATCGCAGATAACGCAGGCCTGCTCTGTGGTGCCTGTGTGTGGTTTACAACCTATTCCACATGGCGTGCAGCCAAGGGCGCTTTCATTTCCGATGTATTTGTTTTAAGCCATTTGCGCAGACGTAGCATTGGCACAAACCTCATTAAGGCAGCGGCGCGCGAAGCTTGCAAACAAGGCGCATCATTTTTACGATTAGATGCAACAACCTCTATGCCGCGCCCACGCCTCTATTACGAAAAACTGGGGTTTCAAGCAGATGAGGATAATCTGACACTGTTTCTTGAAGCGCCCCATTTCAACACCTTCATTGCGGAGAAAAAATAATGACAATCAAAACTGTAGGTCTCGTCGGCGTTGGCTTGATGGGCCATGGCATTGGCAAAAACATTCTCGCCAAGGGCTTCAAGCTTAATGTGCTGGCCCATAGAAATCGCACCCCAATCGAAAGCTTGGTGGCGATGGGGGCAAATGAAAGCAAAAGTATTTCCGAAATTGTAACGGCTTCAGATATGTTGATCTTGGTGGTGACAGGCTCACCGCAAGTGGAACAGATCATGTTGGCTGACGCTGGCGTACTGGCCCATGCACCAAAAGACTATATCATCGCAGATTGCTCTACGGCAGAACCGCATTCCACCCTCAGAATTGCAACTTTGGCCCAAGCCAAAGGCATTCACTTTATAGATGCGCCGATGACGCGCACGCCCAAAGAAGCGGAAGCTGGAAAGCTTGGGCTGATGGTGGGGGGCGACGCTGCCATCATTGCGAAAATTAAACCCGTGCTGGAATGTTTTTCAGATTTGATTGTGCTCACAGGCGCTGTTGGCACAGCCCATCAGGTGAAACTGATCAACAACTTCCTCTCGCTCAGCCATGCGGCGATCGCGGCCGAAGCCATTACAGTGGCGGCCAAGGCGGGCGTTAATATGGAAGCCCTGCGTGATGTTATCATGGGCGGGGGTGCCGCCTCCACCATGTTTGGCCGCTTAATTAATGTGCCGCTGCATGATGATGACAGCCACGCCAAATTCAGCATCCGAAACGCCCGAAAAGATTTACGCTATTACACCAATATGACTGAGCAAATGCCCGTGGCTTCCTATCTGGCAGAGCAAGTGCACCAAACTTTTGTGTTGGCGGAAACCCTTGGATATGGAGATCGTTTCGTACCGCGGCTGATCACCATGATGATGAAAAATGCTGGAATGGCAAAATAATTATCGCCGCTTAGCGCGCGCAGTCTTTCGTTTGGGCTTGCTGCGTTTCGGTTTTGATTGAACATTCTGGGAAGGCATGGCAAAAATAGAAGGTAACTCCTCAGCATACATGGATTGCAAGAGAGAGCGTGGTGCTGGGGCCTGTGGCGGAGGTTCCTCGCGCGGCGCTTTTTGATAAAAGAGAGATGGCGGAGAATGCTCTTCTAATTCCGGTTCTTCAATTTGCATGGTGGCTGGCGCATTCAGATGCCTGCCAAGCAACATTTGAGTTAATCGCGCACTGGCCGACTCGGCCGTCTCTGGTTCACTGATCAGGAAGCCCTGCCCCAATTCGCACCCAAGGCTAGCCAGCCTGTCAATCTGCGCCTGTGTTTCAATACCTTCACCAATGACAGTCATACCCAAACTATGGGCCAAGGTGGTGATGGAGGTGATGATCTTTTCATTGCGCTCATCGAAATCTTCAAGTGCGATGAAAGATCGGTCAAGTTTCAATGTATCAAACGGAAAATCCCGCAACGAAGACAGGCTGGAAAAGCCTGTGCCAAAATCGTCGCAGGCCAACCCCACACCCATCGCCTTTAATTGTTGTAGCAACCGCGCACTGCGTTCCGGCTGGCGCATCACTACAGTCTCAGTAATTTCAATCTTCAAACTTCCCACAACAAGATTTTCGCGCACCAGAATATGCTGCACCTTGGCTGGAAAATCTGCATGTGAAAGCTGCGTTGCTGAAGCATTCACCGAAACAAAAAACGCTTTCCCGCGCATGTGCACGCGCTGCCAAATGCCCAGCTGCCGCCCTGCCCCTGCCAACATGAATTGGCCAATCTCTGGCATCATGCCCGATGTTTCAGCAATCTCAATAAAATCTGCGGGCGGCAGCAAACCAAACTTCGGGTGATGCCATCTGGCCAAAGCTTCAAAACCAACAACATCCAGCGTCGCCAGTTCAACAATCGGCTGATAGTAAACCACAATCTCATTTTGACTGAGGGCTCGGCGCAAATCTGATTCAAGTGAAAGCTGGTCGGCTCGGTCGTCTTTCAATTCAGCATGATAAAATTCTGATCGCGCACCGCCTTCACTGCGCGCCTCCAACATGCTCACACTCGCTTGGTCAATCAGATCTTGTGCCGTAACGCCCATCTTGCCCGACATGGAAACGCCTACGCTGGAAGACAACACAATCTGCTGGGACCCGTGTTTAATGGGCGCAGCAAGAAGGGCCTGCAATTGATCAGTGAAATGACTAAAATCACCTCGATCAATCGTTTCGGCGCAGGCCAGTGCAAACTGTCCACCAGTTATGCGGGCCACAGTTTCATTATCGTCAAGGAACCCAATCAAACGGTCAGCCGTGAGCTTAAGAATCCTGTCACCAACGTCTTGGCCCAAACCTTCGTTTAGTGTTTTGAACCGATCTATATCAACAATGATGACGCGCAACGGCGGACCCGCAGGGTTGCTGAGGCTGCGATTCACCCTGTCAACAAACAACGCCTTGTTCGGTAGGCCACTCACATGGTCTTGCAAGGCATCATGAGCCAAACGCTCTTCAACAGTTTTAAGTTTGCCGATGTTGGTCAGGGTGCCAATGCAGCGCTCAACCCTATTGTTTGGCCCTGGCACGGCGCGGGC
>JAYVPZ010000419.1:0-4208 GCA_043757105.1 Aestuariivirga sp.
TCGACCATCTTGGCAAAATCAGTGAGGGAGCGGGTCAGGCGATCAATTTTATAGACAACGATGACATCAATGAGCCCTGACTTAATATCGTCCAGCAAAAGCTGAAGGGCAGGGCGGTTGATGGTGCCTCCCGAATATCCGCCGTCATCATAGTCTTTCTTGACAAGACTCCAGCCTTCATGGCGTTGGCTGGAAATGAAGGCTTCACAAGCCTCGCGCTGGGCATCAAGTGAGTTAAATTCTTGCTCCAGTCCTTCTTCGGTGGATTTGCGGGTATAGATCGCGCAGCGCTTGCGGTTCATATGCGGAAAAACCTTGGACCCGACCACCGGGCACCGGTGATGGCAAAGGCAACTTTGGTCAGTGATCCATAGACTTTGCCATTCCACGTGAAGCCCTCTTCACCGACATCGACCATATGGCAATGGCCCTGCCAGGTTCGAACCAGCCTGGTGCCACACCGCGGAGCAGGCCGGGGCATGGCTTCTGGGAGGTTCTGATGAGCACGATCTTCGCGCCTATCAATTTTTTGCGCATCGCTAGATTCCCCACATGTGATGGCCGCAGCACCACTGCCACTGCCATCAGGCCTGTAAGGTAGTGCCTGTGCGACGCCACTCAACCGAGCCAGAAGCTTTTGATCTTTGGTCTTCAGGCCACCCAAGGATCGTTCTTGCAGAGAATAAGCCATGCTCCGCAAAAGCAGGGAGGTACTCATTGCTTTGGGAGGGCCTCTGCCAAAATGTTTGATCCAAAGATTTATTAATTGTTCGCGCGACAGCGCTGTAAGGCGGTTCAGTTTGTCCGGCACTAGCACCGCTGACAATCTTTGAACATCAGTCACGATGCTGCTCCTTCTTCGGCAAGGCGCTGTTCCCCGACGTGGTAGCGACGATCTTTGCCTTCTTCCCGCGTGCTGGCGATGGCCAGTCCCTGCTTCTTCTTCAGCGTGCCGGACAGAAAACCCCGCACGCTATGGGCCTGCCAATTTGAGGCCTTGGCCAACTCGGCGATCGATGCGCCCTTTGCGCGCCTCAGCAGCGCGATCAGGATCTGGGATTTTGTGCGGGCACCTGTTGGTTTAAACTTATGGGGCTTCTGTGCCATGGGCGTGGTCCTTTTTACAGGACCAGCCAATCCGGCCCTTGCACCACCCTAAGCCCGCAAGATGCGGGCAGGTCATTGGCAAGTGAGGGCAGTCGTAACATTGAGCGTCTTCGTATCACACCAATGCGTCCTTTAGGGCCGAAGTCCAGTCTATTGTGCAGGGAAAGTTGAATGCTGGCTGGGTGTAGTTAACATTATTAGAACCGGCACATGTTCGGGCTATGTTATTCAAACTCCACAGCACGGAATATTACACCTTTTTTACCAATAGTCGAAAAATAGACTTCTGGTACAATCCTATAATCCAAGTCGACAACTGCCTTTGACCAATTAGAATTCGTTTCAATGATGAATGGAATGCAGATGAAATTCTTTGCCCACTCTGCAAAAAATAGCGATAAATCTGACTGGCAAACGCTTGTTGTACATTCAGAAAACGTGGCGCGACTGGCGGCGCAAATGGCTTCTGTTTTTGGCTGCAAGAAAGCAGCCTATGCTGCGGGACTCTACCATGATCTTGGAAAATATAATCCAGCGTTTCAGCGCAGATTGGAAGGTGCAACCACTCGTGTTGACCATTCCAGCGCGGGTGCGGCTTTGTTGCCATCGCTTGCCAAGGGTCGGAATCACGACTTCGCAAAACTGATCGCTTATGTCATTGCTGGTCATCACGCTGGCTTGCCGGACATGACGAGTGAAAGCGGGTCGCTGTCAGAGCGCGTGAAAAATTTTAAAGATGAATTGGATGGGGTTTGGAAGGATGAATTGACATGCGATTTGGAAAACATGGAGCCTTCATCGTTCGAAATTTCTGAAATAGAAAAGCGGCGCCCATTTCAACTTTCATTTCTCACGCGCATGATTTTTTCATGTTTGGTGGATGCTGACTACAAAGATACCGAAGCATTTTATGACAAACTTGAAAACCGCAAGCGTGATCGAGAATGGCAATCGCTTCAAAAACTACTTACACAGTTCACAAACGCATTTGACGCAAAAATGAATGCGATCTCGAAAGCGGACACTGAAGTCAATCGTTTGCGCACCGGCATTCTCAGCCATGTGCGTTTGCAGGCGCAGCAAAAGCCCGGACTATTTACGCTGACAGTGCCGACAGGCGGTGGCAAAACTTTAGCCTCGTTTGGCTTTGCATTAGACCATGCCAAGATTCACGGACATGATCGGATCATTTACGCCATCCCCTTCACATCAATCATTGATCAGACGGCAACGATTTTTAGTGATCTGCTTGGTGCCAATCATATTCTGGAGCATCACTCCGCCATTGACAATGACGCAAGTGAAAAAGGCCAACGCCGCGATTGGCGTGATAAATTGAAACTGGCCATGGAAGATTGGGCGGCCCCCATCGTCGTCACAACAAATGTGCAGTTTTTCGAAAGCCTATTTGCGTCGCGCACCTCGGCCTCACGCAAACTTCATAACATTGCCAACAGCGTGATCATTTTGGATGAGGCGCAAACCATCCCGCGTAATTTATTGTCGCCCTGTATGCGTGTGCTGGATGAGCTGGCGAAAAATTATAAATGTAGCATTGTGTTATGCACGGCAACCCAACCCGCAACTGACGCCCGAAATTTTATCGATCCTCATCATCCGGCAGGTCTGCCATTGGAAGGCCGCGAGCTGGCGCCTGATCCACATCACCTCGCCGATTCACTGCGCCGCGTCACCATTCAAAAACTGCGCGTGATGAGCAATGATGAGTTGGTTGGTGAGCTCCAGCAATCCAGACAAGGCTTGGTCATCGTCAACAGCCGCAAACATGCTTTGGCGCTTTATCAAATGGCGCAAAAATCCGGCATGGATGGCCTCGTGCATCTCACCACGCGGCAATGCGCCGTGGATCGCCGTGAGATTTTGGCGCAAGTGCGAACTCGCCTTGAGAACAATCATTTCTGCCGCGTCATTGCAACGAGTCTGATTGAGGCTGGCGTTGATGTCGATTTCCCGCGTGTGTGGCGGGCCGAAGCCGGACTGGATCAAATTGCACAAGCTGCCGGGCGTTGTAACCGTGAGGGAAATCGGCCCATTGAGGAAAGCATTGTCTGCGTTTTTACGGCTCTCGATTATCCACCACCTGCCGAGATCAAAGCTTTAACAGGTGATATGTCGCGGATATTGCGCAAGCATGAAGCGGACTTGCTTTCACCAGCTGCCATCGCCGATTATTTTGGCGAGGTTTATTGGCGGCTCGGAGCGAAAGGTTTGGATGCCAAAGATATTTTGGGGCAATTTAAAGCGGATCGAACCGGCACAGATTTTTCTTATCGCAGTGTGGCCGAAGATTTTCGTATGATTGAAAGTGGCATGGTTCCGGTGATCATTCCAATAGATGAAAAATCCAAATCATGGGTCGAAAAATTGAGTTTCCCAGAAATGAGTTCAGGCAAGTTGGCGCGAGAACTACAGGCCTATGTTGTACAGGTTCCGCCAAAAGCCCGGCAACTCTTGCTTGCTAGTGGCCGCGTGGCGTTCATCGCGCCTGAAAGACGAGAAAATCAGTTTGCCGTGTTGAAGGATCCCAAACTCTACACACCAGAACTTGGCCTCCTGTGGGAAGATGCCGACTACTTATCCACTGAGTCGCTTGTCAATTAGTTCTATTTATGTTCTGGTGTGTTAGGGTCCTTTAACACAGCAGGTTGGCATGGCTTACGGCATTAGGTTGAAAGTCTGGGGTGATAACGCCTGTTTCACGCGGCCTGAAATGAAAGTGGAACGTGTATCCTATGATGTGATGACGCCTTCTGCGGCGCGGGGTATTTTGGAAGCTATCCACTGGAAACCTGCCATTCGCTGGGTGATTGATGCCATTCATGTGTTGGAACCAATCCGATTTCAATCGATCCGTCGCAATGAAGTGGGGCACAAGGCGGAGATGTCATGTTAATGAGCGGAGAATCTTGGTAAGGCGATGGTGTTAGCCCTTTTGGGATCACTGCCGATCATGAAGCCAGTTTCGTTTGCCCGTCACCGGTACCCACCCGATGTCATACGCCAGGTGGTTTGGCTGTATTTCCGGTTTACCCTGAGCTTCCGGGATATCGAAGACCTCATGGCCCAGCGGGGCATCGAAG
>JAYVPZ010000420.1:0-4206 GCA_043757105.1 Aestuariivirga sp.
CTGAGTGATTATCAGCTTAAAGACATTGGATTCAACCGAGCAGATATTTTGTTTTTGGCCAGCCGCCCATTAGCAGCGGACTGGAGTTGGGAACTTGAACGGCGCTTGTTTTTGAACAAAGCGATAGACTGAGGCGATGAAATCTATCGCCTCATCAATTACGAAGCATTTATTTTCAAGCCGATATTTTGAAATTTATAGGTCAGGGCGTCGACGATAAAAGGTTCGGCGATCAAAATGCAGGTGGCCATGGCAGCAGCAATTAAACCATATTCAATAGCCGTTGCGCCAGATTCGTCTTTCAAAAACTTCCACATCATTTTCTCTATCCTAAAACGTTACGCAACTTCATTCCACCAGCACTCCCGACTAGCAGTTGCAGCTCTGTCCTAGGTTCCCGTGTTTAAAAAGGGATTAATTTTGATATACAAAACTTACAGAAGTGACGGTTTGATAGGGTTAATAAGACATATAGTTAGCTGTAACTTAATGCGTATCAATAAGTTAAGTCTTTGAGGCGCTTGCCTTCCTTGTGGATTTCTGCTTTATCCCGCATCATCTTCACCTAAAAACTGAAGTTTTCAAGTCGCCTGGCTCATAAGGCATGCCATGGCGGCCCGATTAACGCTTATTATAGGATACAAGCAAAATGCCAAAAATGAAGACTAAATCTGCGGCCAAGAAGCGCTTTCGCTTCACAGCCTCAGGCCTCGTGATTGCTGGCGCTGCCGGCAAACGCCATGGCATGATCAAGCGCTCCAATAAAACCATCCGCAACCAACGTGGCACCATGATTTTGGCAGCAGGCGACGAACGCCTTGTTAAAATCCACATGCCATACGCGCGTAAGAAATAAGGGGCCTGAAACATGTCACGTTCAAAAGGCGGCGTTGTAGCCCGCCGTTCCCATAAAAAAGTTATCAAGGCCGCTAAAGGCTATTTCAACCGCCGCAAAAACATTTTCCGCGTTGCCGTTCAGGCCGTGGAAAAGGCCGGTCAATATGCCTACCGCGACCGCCGCACCAAGAAGCGCAATTTCCGCTCGCTTTGGATTCAACGTATCAACGCTGCATCGCGTGAATTGGGCCTGACTTACGGAAGGTTTATTTACGGCCTGGACAAGGCCGGGATTGTTGTGGACCGCAAGGTTCTGAGCGATCTTGCTGTGCATGATGCAGCCGCTTTTGCGGTTCTCGTGGAAAAAGCCAAGGCAGCTCAAAAAGCGGCTTAAGTTTTAATTCAGTAATCGGACTCTTGGCCGGGATTGTTGATGCGTGTATGCGCTTTAGCAGCCCGGCCTTTTCATTTTGAGGTATTTGATGTCTCTCGCCACACTCGAACAAGAACTAATGCGCCAAGTGTCCGCCGCTTCTGATGAGGCAGGCGTTGAGGCCATTCGCGTTTCAGCGCTGGGCAAGAAAGGCGTAATTTCAGAGCGCATGGGCACACTTGGCAAAATGGCGCCGGATGAGCGCAAAACGATGGGTGCGGCGCTGAATGTTTTGAAGGATAAAGTTACGGAAGCATTAGCGTCGAAGAAGGCTGTGTTTGCTGAGGCCGCATTAGAAGCGCGTTTGGTTTCTGAAAAGATAGATGTGACATTACCGGTGCGCCCGCAAAGCGCTGGCACCATTCACCCCGTATCTCAAGTGTGGGAAGAGGTGGTGCAGATTTTTGGCGATCTTGGTTTCAGCGTGGCTGAAGGCCCGCATATTGAAGACGACTTTCATAATTTTGATGCGCTCAACATGCCGGCCGATCATCCAGCACGCCAAGAACACGACACATTTTATTTTAATGAAAAGCCTGATGGTTCGAGAATGGTTTTGCGCACGCATACTTCGCCCGTGCAGATCCGCACCATGCTGTCTCAAAAACCGCCCATTCGGATTATCGCTCCGGGCCGCACGTTTCGGTCTGACTCGGATATGACGCACACACCGATGTTCAACCAAGTGGAAGCGCTGGTGATTGATGAGACAACCCATATGGGCAATCTGAAATGGATTTTGCAGGAATTCTGCAAAGCGTTTTTTGAAGTTGATGATGTGAAGATGCGGTTTCGTGCTTCGCATTTTCCGTTCACGGAACCATCAATGGAAGTGGATATCAACTATTCACGCGAGGGCGGGCAGCTTAAGATTGGCACGGGTGATAAGTGGCTGGAGATTTTAGGCTCAGGCATGGTGCATCCCAATGTGATTCGCTCTTGTGGGCTTGATCCTGATCGCTACCAAGGCTTTGCGTTTGGTATGGGGATAGACCGGATTGCGATGCTGAAATATGGGATCCCAGATTTGCGGGCATTTTTTGAATCAGATCTAAGGTGGTTGAGGCATTACGGTTTCCGCAGCCTGCAAGTGCCGACGCTGGCGGGGGGGCTTTCCTAATGTCCTCTACCGCACAGCGGGAGAGGAAAGGGGCCCTCATTGCTTTTAGCAATGTGGGATAGATGAGGGTATGAGAGAAGGCCAAAAACTCGATACCGCCAAACAACTCCGCGTAGACTCCACACCTGCCGAAAAGCGCTTGTGGGAGCAGCTGCGCAACCGTCAATTGGAGAAGCAAAAATTCCGCAGGCAAGTTCCGGTTGGGCCTTATGTTGTCGACTTCATCTGTCTAGAAAAGAAATTGATTATTGAGATTGATGGTTGGACACATTCAACCGAGGCTGAAATTTTAAACGATAAGCGTCGAACTTCGTTTCTTGAATCTCAAGGCTTCAAAATAATCCGTTTTCAAAATATCGAAATCAAAGAAGGTTTGGATGAAGTTTTGACTTTGATTGCTGAGGCATTGAAATGACACTGCCCCTCACCTATCCCATCGCAAGCGATGGGCCCCTTTCCTCTCCCGCAAGCGGTAGAGGACATCCCCCTTGCGTCTTCTCCCGTGCAACGGGAGAAGAGGGGCCCCATTGCAGAGCAATGGGTTGATGAGGGCGCTTACCACACGTTTAGTTTTCAGATCGGAATAACAGTATGAAATTCACTCTCTCCTGGCTTAAAGAACATCTCGATACCACGGCGACACTTGATCAAATCTGTGAGGGTTTGATTGGGGTTGGGTTGGAGGTTGAGGAGGTTTTTGACCGCACCAAGGAACTTGAAGCCTTCAAGGTGGCTTATGTTCTTGAAGCTGAGAAGCACCCCAATGCGGATAAGCTGCGGCTTTGCAAAGTGGAAACGGCTGAGGGTGTGAAGCAGGTGGTGTGCGGTGCGCCTAATGCGCGGGCGGGGATGAAGGCGATTATTGCTTTGCCGGGTGCGATTATCCCGGTGACAGGTGCGGTGTTTGCGCCTGCCAATATTCGCGGCCAAGATTCTGAGGCCATGATGTGTTCTGAGCGTGAGCTTAAACTTTCAGACGAGCATGACGGCATTATTGATGTGCAGGGCGACTGGCCCGTGGGCACGCCTGCGTTAAAGGCCTTGGGGCTTGATGACCCGATGATTTATATCAAGGTGACGGCCAACAGGCCTGATGCTTTGGGCATTCATGGGCTGGCGCGGGATTTGGCGGCCAAGGGCTTGGGCACGTTAAAGCCGCTTGATGCTGTGCCAGTGAAAGGCACGTTCATATCGCCGATTAAAGTTTCTGTTGACGCGAAAAGTTCTTGCGTCTTGTTTGTGGGGCGTTATTTCAGAGGCGTGAAAAATGGGCCATCGCCTGCGTGGTTGCAAGCGCGGCTCAAATCCATTGGCCTACGCCCGATCTCAACATTGGTCGACATCACCAATTACATCACCTTCACCTATGGCCGCCCTTTGCATGTGTTTGATGCGGACAAGGTGCACGGAAACATTTCGGCGCGTCTAGCTAAAGAAGGCGAGAGCTTGGTGGCGTTGGACGGCAAGACTTATACACTGACTGGTCAAATGACAGTGATTGCTGATGAGAAAGCTGCTGAAGGAATTGCCGGCATTATGGGTGGGGAGGCATCGGGCTGTTCGGACGCGACGACCAATGTGTTCCTCGAAGCCGCCTATTTCGATCCACAAGCAACAGCTGCAACAGGGCGCAAACTGGGGATAATTTCTGATGCTCGCTATCGTTTCGAGCGCGGCATTGATCCGGCGTTTACGCAAACGGGCGCTGAAATTGCCACGCGTTTGATTTTGGAACTCTGTGGGGGTGAAGCTTCAGAATTGGTGATTGCGGGTGCTGCGCCAAACACCGCGCGGTCTTACACCTTGCGCAAGACAC
>JAYVPZ010000421.1:0-4198 GCA_043757105.1 Aestuariivirga sp.
CTGTTGGGCTATATTGATTTTCGTATTAGTATTCTCGGCGGTGCATTACCGGAGTTCACATGTTTTCTGGGAACGACCGTGCAGGAAACTTATCAAACTCACCCTGCCCTTCGTGAGGCTTGCTACAAGTATATTTGGTCACATGCCGCAGTGGTTGCAAAAGATATTGCCTTGGCCAAAGAATTTTATCAGCCAGACGCAGAGTGGAGCGCTGAAGGCTTGGCGCTGCACACGCAGGCCGTGATCCAAGGTTCATTTATTTTAGCCAAGGCCAGCAACGGACCAGATATTGCCGTCGAGAGCCTTAAACATTTACGCCGCTATATTGAACTGCTTTTTGAAGTTCCAACACCGGAGGTTTTGAAATGACACTGCAAGATGCAATTGCACACCAACCCTTGTGGGTACGCTTGTGGCTCAATTGGTTATTGTTCGGTGCCTACGCGCTTCCTCTCGCTCTGCTGATATGGCGGCAGACGCGCATTGCAGGCATTGCGGGGATCGTCGCTGGAGTCGTTGGCGGTTTGGGCGTCGGTTGGCTTTACGACCAATTCGGCTATGTCAAACTCTTAGGCTTACCGCACATCATCGCTTGGACTCCTTTGGTAATTTATTTTGCGATGCAATTGAAGCGGTCTGATCTACCCAAGTTGCCGCGTTGGATCATGACGGTGGTGCTGGCGACGATCGTCGTCTCGCTAGCTTTCGATTATACCGACGCAGCGCGCTATGCGCTTGGCGAAAGGATGCCGACCTATGCTGCTGTCTTACCTTAAGCGAAGCGAAAACACACCAATGAAATGGCAAAGCATGGAAAATCTCGATTTGCCGATGGTTTATTGCAATCGCTGAGGCATTTATCTTGGAACTTTACAGAAGGCCAAGCGTTTTTTCTAAGTTTTGTAATTATTACAGTTGAAGATGGAGAAGAACAATGACCAAGAACACAATTTGTCTATGGTATGATCGTGATGCCGAAGATGCCGCACGGTTTTATGCCAAGACCTTTCCTGATAGTCATGTGGGCGCGGTTCACAAAGCTCCTTCAGACTCTCCGAGTAGCAAGGCGGGCGACGTTCAGGTGGTCGACTTCACGGTATGCGGTGTTGCCTGCATGGGACTCAACGGTGGAAAGTTCTTCAAACAAAGCGAGGCATTTTCGTTTCAAATCGCCACAGATGACCAAGCTGAAACTGACCGTTATTGGACCGCTATTGTTGGCAATGGCGGAGCGGCGAGTGAATGTGGTTGGTGCAAGGATAAATGGGGTGTCTCATGGCAGATCACGCCGCGAGTCCTTACCGATGCAATTGCAAAAGGAGGCGACGTGGCCAAGCGCGCCTTCGACGCGATGATGAATATGCAGAAGATTGATGTCGCCAAAATCGAAGCGGCGGTGCGCGGCTCGTAGATTCTGAAATAAACCATTGGCCAACTTCAAAGGAGAAATACCATGTCACCAAAGATTGCCAACAGCTTTCCCGTTGCCGATAGAAAAGCGTCAATGGCTTTTTACTCCGCCCTGCGCTTCCGTCGCCCTGCTGGAATTATTACCTTAAAAAGTGCATTTCAATGACAGTCACCATCACCGCATTTAAGGACTCGCCCGATGAGGGCCATGGGCAGGCGCGTGACATGCGCGTTCGCTGGGCGCTCGAAGAAGTGGGCCAGCCTTACGAGGTTCGCCTTGTTTCGTTCAAGGAGATGAAGGAACCCGCGCATCTTGCGATTCATCCTTTTGGGCAGATTCCGACCTATGAAGATGGTGGTCTCGCCCTGTTTGAGTCGGGGGCGATCGTTTTGCATATTGCCGAGCGTTCTATAGGTCTGCTGCCAAACGATGCGAGTGCCCGGGCGCGAGCGATCACTTGGATGTTTGCAGCGCTGAACACTCTGGAGCCGCCGCTCGTTGAGCATGAAATGTTCGATTTATTTGAGCGCGACAAGAGCTGGTACAAGCAGCACCTGCCTATCCTCGAGAACCGTATTCGTGTGAGGCTCGGCGAGCTTTCCAGTCGCCTTGGCGATGCCGAATGGCTCGATGGTGCATTCAGCGCGGGTGACCTTATGATGGTGGCGGTGCTGTTCAGGTCGCAGGACTCGGGCATACAGGCCGAATATCCGAACCTCTCGGCTTATGTCGCCCGTGGGCAGGCGCGGCCAGCGTTCAAGCGCGCTTTCGCCGCGCAACTGGCAGTTTTCACCGATAGGCGGGCGAGCGCCGCGGAGTAAGGACATTGAGGAAGGGGATTTTGAGGCCAACTATTCTGAGAATTTTCGAATATCGTGCGTTGGCATAATCAATTCAGAACTTGAAGCGTGGCGGACGCCTTTCGCCGGATTGTACAGGAGAGTAAAATGCAAAATCCATTTATCTGGCACGACTTGATGACGCCTGATGTTGAAGCAGCAAAGAAATTTTATGCTGCCGTTGTTGGCTGGACTTTCAGCAATCAAATGCCCGCCTATCATGTTACTTTGGCAGATGGCATTGGCATGGGCGGAATTATGGAAACGCCTCCTGAAATGAAGGGCATGCCGCCCATGTGGACAGGATATGTTTACACGCCAGATGTTGAAGCGGCTTGCAAACAGGCCGTTAAGCTGGGTGGCAAGATTATGCGAGAAGCATGGGATGTTGCAGATGTGGGGCGGATCGCTGTGATTGGTGATCCGACGGGTGCAGGACTTATGGTGATGCAGCCGTTTTCAAGTGAGCCACAACCTCAGCCAAAGCCGGGTGCAATTGGCACTGTTGGTTGGAATGAACTTCACGCAGGAGATTTGAATAAGGCATGGGATTTTTATTCGGCAATGTTCGGTTGGACCAAAGGCACTACTATGGATATGGAGACAATGGGCAACTATCAATTGTTCCAAATTGACGGCAAGGATGTTGGAGGCATGATGAACAAGGCTGCCACGATGCCAATGGCAACATGGGCCTATTATATTATGGTTGATGGCATTGATGCGGCTGCTGCGCGAATTATAAATCATAGCGGTAAGATTATGATGGGGCCTCATGAAGTGCCGGGTGGGCAGTGGGTCGTTATGGCTACGGACCCACAAGGTGGTTTTTTCTGTCTCTTGTCAGCAACAAAGTAGTGAGGTTTAACCATGCCCGGAACTGTCAACCTTCACCGCGTAATCAAAGCTCCACCGGAGCGCATTTACCGCGCGTTCCTTAACGCTGATGCGATGTGCAAATGGTTACCACCGGATGGCTTTACCGGGCATGTTTCGCATTTGGATGCAAAAGTGGGGGGCACGTTTAAAATGTCATTCACCAGTTTTGCATCGGGCAGCAGTCACTCATTCGGCGGCGAATACAAAGAGCTGATCCCCAATGAAAAACTGCGCTACACGGATGTCTTTGATGATCCGAATTTACCGGGCGAAATTATGGTGACTGTTTTGCTCAAACCAGTTTCATGTGGCACTGAAATTCATATTACTCAATCAGGCATCCCCGATATGATCCCGGTGGAGATGTGTTATTTGGGGTGGCAGGATTCTTTGCGCATGCTTGCAGCTTTGGTGGAGACAGCCGCGCCCTGAGTTAGTTAATGATGTTTGCTTCTGTTGCCGCGCGCAATTCAGCTTCTGTCACACCATCCGCAAGCTCGACTATTTTCAGCCCGCCTTTGACGACATCAAGCACACCAAGATTTGAGATGATGCGGTTGACCACGGCTTTGCCTGTGAGTGGCAACGAGCAGGATTTTAAAACTTTGCTTTCGCCTGCCTTGTTGGTGTGATCCATCACCACCACAACACGCTTGACACCCGCCACCAAATCCATAGCGCCACCCATGCCTTTAACCAGCTTGCCAGGGATCATCCAATTGGCCAGATCACCCGTTTCGGAAACTTCCATCGCGCCTAAAATAGCCATGGCAATTTTTCCGCCGCGGATCATGGCGAAGCTTTGCGAGGAATCAAAATAAGCAGTTTGCGGAAGCTCTGTGACGGTCTGCTTTCCAGCGTTAATCAGGTCAGCGTCTTCTTCGCCTTCATAAGGAAATGGGCCCATGCCCAGCATTCCATTTTCAGATTGCAAAGTAACCTCAACGCCTTTTGGAATATAGTTTGAAACAAGTGTTGGAATGCCGATACCAAGATTCACATACCAACCATCTTGGAGCTCTTGGGCTGCACGCTCAGCCATTTGATTGCGATCCCACCCTTTCACTTC
>JAYVPZ010000422.1:0-4180 GCA_043757105.1 Aestuariivirga sp.
GCCATCATGACTGACGCACCGAAAAAGACTGACCCCAAGAAAACGGATAGATACCGCGAAACTGTGTTCCTGCCGAAAACCGACTTTCCGATGAAAGCGGGATTGCCGCAAAAAGAGCCAGAGCTTTTAAAGCGCTGGGCGGATATGGATTTGTTCAAGCTGCTTCGCGAGCAATCCAAAGGCCGCGAAAAATTCGTGCTGCATGATGGCCCACCCTATGCCAATGGCAACATCCATATCGGCCATGCCTTAAATAAAATTCTGAAAGATTTGGTGGTGCGCGGCGCACAGATGAGCGGCAAGGATTCAAATTATGTTCCGGGCTGGGATTGCCACGGTCTGCCGATTGAATGGAAAATTGAAGAGCAATATCGCGCCAAGGGCAAAAACAAAGACGATATTCCAATCAATGAATTCCGCAAAGAATGCCGCGAGTTTGCAAACAACTGGGTGAACATCCAGCGCGAAGAATTCAAACGCCTTGGTGTGGAAGGCGATTGGGATAATCCATACCTGACAATGAACTTCAAAGCCGAAGCCATCATCGCGCGAGAGCTGTTGAAGTTTGTCGGAGAAGAGGGGAAGCCTGAAACCCAACAACTCTATCGCGGCTCAAAGCCAGTGATGTGGAGCGTGGTCGAAGGCACGGCACTGGCCGAGGCCGAAGTTGAATATGCTGATATTGAAGTTGATACGATCTTTGTGAAGTTTCCCATCAAGTTTAACGACGATGTGCAGATGAATCAGGGGCGCGAAAGGATGCCCAATGGTCGCATCTTCTATCGAAGTGATCTGTTCAACGCATGTATAGTGATTTGGACAACCACGCCTTGGACAATTCCTGGGAACAGAGCAATTTCTTACAGTGGGAAAGTTGCATACTCGCTTTTTGAAATTCTTGACGCTCCTGCAAGTAATTGGCTTTCAGCTGGACAGACAGTTATCGTCGCAGACAATCTTGCACCTGCTTTCATGGAAGCGGCTAAGATTGAACCAACGGGCTATCGGAAACTCACTTTCGTGCTTGGAGATGAATTGGCGCAACTTGAATGTCTTCATCCGCTGCACAAGCTTGGTTATGATTTTTCAGTCCCACTTCTCGATGGCGATCACGTCACTGACGACGCGGGCACGGGCTTTGTGCATACCGCTCCCTCGCATGGAGCGGACGATTACAACGTGTGGACAAAATACCAAGCTGAGTTGCGTGAAAGAAAAATTCCCACCGACGTGCCGACGCCTGTTGGCCCAGATGGCTTTTACACCAAAGATGCACCCGGCTTTGAAGACGCTCGTGTTATCGATCAATATGGCAAATGGAAAGATGCAAATTCGCGTGTGATAAAAGCGCTTGAAGATGCGAAAATGCTCTTGGCGATAAAACCAGCCAAAGTGAATTATCCCCACTCATGGCGTTCCAAAAAGCCGATCATTTTCCGCAACACGCCACAATGGTTCATCTCGATGGACAAAAAGGATTTGCGCAAAAAGGCGTTGGCCGCCATTGAGAAAACCCAATTTTTCCCACCCACAGGCCAGAACCGCCTGCGTGGCATGATTGAACAACGTCCTGATTGGGTGATCTCGCGCCAGCGCGCATGGGGCGTGCCCATCCCTGTTTTTGTCAACAAAGTGACTGGCGAAATTCTCAATGATAACAAGGTGAACCAGCGCATCTATGATTCATTTTGTGAACATGGCGCAGATGCTTGGTATGAAGAAGGCGCTGCACAAAAATACCTCGGCGATAAGGCTGATGAATATGAACAGGTGAAAGACATTCTCGATGTCTGGTTTGACTCCGGCTGCACCCACGCATTCGTGCTTGAAGAACGCCCAGACCTCAAATGGCCCGCCGATGTTTATCTCGAAGGGTCTGACCAACATCGCGGTTGGTTTCATTCTTCGTTGCTCGAATCCTGCGGCACTAGAGGCCGCGCACCTTATGACACGGTGATCACCCACGGCTTCACACTGGCCGAAGATGGCCGCAAAATGTCAGAGTCCCTTGGCAACACCACTGTGCCGCAAGAGGTGATCAAAAATGCGGGCGCGGATATTCTTCGCCTTTGGGTGGCCACTTGCGATTATTCCGATGACATGCGCATCGGGCCGGAGATTCTAAAGTCTGCCACAGAAAATTACCGTAAACTGCGCAACACCTTCCGCTATCTGCTGGGCGCGCTTGAAGGCTTGCATGATTGGGAAACGGTTTATCCCAAAGACATGCCGGAACTGGAAGCCTATATCCTGCACCGCCTGTGGGAAACCGGCCAGACCGTGGCCGAGGCTTATAAAGTTTACGACTATAAAAAAGTCGCCGCCACATTAACAAACTTCATGAACGTCGAACTCTCGGCCTTCTATTTCGACATCCGCAAAGACACGCTTTATTGCGACCCATGGAGCAGCCTGAAGCGCAAAGCTTGCCGCACGGTGATGGACCAATTGTTCCATTGCCTCACCACATGGTGGGCGCCGATTTTGGTGTTCACGATGGAAGAAGTGTGGCTTTCGCGTTTCAACGGCGAAGGTTCATCGGTGCATCTAATGCAATTTGCCAAAACCCAAGATGCTTGGAAAAACGAAGAGTTGGCAAAAAATTGGACCGTCATCCGCAACGTCCGCCGCGCGGTCACAGGCGCGCTGGAAATTGAACGCGCCAACAAAACCATAGGCTCGTCTCTCGAAGCCGCTCCAACTATCTTTATCCAAATGGAACAATGGGCCATCGATGCGGTAAAAGCCCAAGATTTGGCCGAGCTTTGCATTACCTCAGGCGCAAAGCTTGAAGTGGGCGAGGGGCCTGCAGAAGCCTTCCGCATGGATGATTTGAAAAATGTAGCTATCGTGTTCCACAAAGCGACGGGTGCCAAATGTGCAAGGTCGTGGAAAATCTCCAAAGATATTGGCAGTGACAAAGACTTCCCCGACATTACCCCGCGTGATGCCACAGCCGTGCGCGAATGGATGCACCGCTTCGGTAAGACAGTATGACGCTTCCAAAGTTCTGGAGTGGGCTAGCACCTCTCGCCTTCTCAATGGCCGCGTTAACTTTCGGATTTGACCAAACCATGAAATGGTATTTGCTCAACATCGTCCACATGGAAGAGCGCCGCCAAATTACCATGACGCCTTTTTTCGATCTGGTGATGGCATGGAACCGTGGTGTGTCTTACGGGCTATTCAGCACCAACACCCAAGCTCTTTTGATAATCGTCAGCGTACTGATTTCTATCGTACTATGGATATGGGCCTGCCGCAGCCACCGCCCATTAACTGTGGCCGCCATTGGCTTGATCATCGGTGGAGCATTGGCCAACGCTTTAGACCGTGCAGTACACGGCGCGGTTGCGGATTTCTTTCTGCTGCATTGGGGCGATTGGAATTGGTACATCTTTAACCCAGCCGATATGGCCATAGTTGCAGGCGTGGCCTTGCTGCTCTATGAATCCTTCATTGAGCAGCGTCAGAGTTAAGCCTTGGATTTGCCAGATTCAGGGAAGATACGCTGTCGCAGGGGATTTTTTGTTTAATGAAAACTGTTTCTACCAAAACGATTTTGTTTGTTGCGGGGCTGGCCTTAGCGGGCTGCACCAATGGCGAATCTCTGCTCAACAGCAAATCGAATGTTCCTCAAGCGACCAACATTCCGGTCGGTAACAGTCTCACCATGCCGCCAGATTTGCAATTGGCAACGCCAAAACAAACTTCTGATGCTTATGAACCCAATGGCCCCATAGTTGCCGAAAACCTCGATCCGAGCTTAGATGCGCCCAGCAAAAAACCAATGAAGAAAATGGCCAGTGCAGCGCCCTTGGCGCCTTTGCCCGTAAAGCAAGATATCTATGACCAATATGGTGTTGCCAAATTGAATCCGGATGGAACACCAAGAAAGCCTGAAATCATGCAGGCCGAACTCAAAGCGGCGATTTTGAAAAAGAAGCGCGAAACCAATCCAAACTACGGCACAGCCGCCAACATTGGTGCGATTTTTCAAGACCAATAATGCGTTTTGAGTTTTCTTAGAAAAGTCAAAATCGCCTTAAGTATTCGTTTTTCACACGTCAGTTCGTCATTCCCGCCCCCGCCTTCGCCAGGGGAATCGCATATGACGAATAGGTATTGCGGATCATGGATTTGAGGACTCAATAGATATGCAGTTTGGAGGAGAACTGCA
>JAYVPZ010000423.1:0-16362 GCA_043757105.1 Aestuariivirga sp.
ATAGCCAACTTGAGGCTTTGATAAAGCAGTTTGCTGCTCTGCCCGATACAGGACTAAAGGCAGACAAAGAATTCTATGATAGTTTGTACGAAGATTGAAAATGAAGGTTTTTGTCGATGCTTCGGCTATTGTCGCAATTATCGCAAACGAACCAGATCGAGATGATCTTGTGCAAAGAATGAAGTTGCACAAGGAACGCCAAATTTCTCCACTTGTCGTATACGAAGCGGTCACGGCTCTTTCACGAATTAAACAGCAATCAAATAGCGAAGCCTTGTTGTTAGTCGAAAAATTTTTTAAAATTTACGCATTTAAATTTGTTCCCATCGATATGAGTATTGCAAAAAGTGCTCTGGAAACTCAATCCGAATTTGGGCGGGGCAATCATCCTGCCAAACTAAATATGGGTGATTGTTTTTCCTATGCTTGTGCGCGCAACCATAGATTATCGCTTTTGTTCAAGGGTGACGACTTTAGCAAGACCACTGGCATCAAACTGGCGTGAGCTTATCATGACATCAAAAACCAATCTTACCATTAATCCGCAACGCCTCTGGGGCACTCTGATGCAGACTGCTCAAATGGGTGGCACGCCAAAGGGCGGCATCAAACGGCTCACCGTTTCTGACGAAGATAAGCGTGTGCGCGATTGGTTTAAGGTTGAATGCGAAAAACTTGGCTGTGTGGTCGAAGTTGACGAAGTGGGCAATATGTTTGCAACGCGCGAAGGTAAGCGCAAGGATTTGTTGCCGATTGCTTTGGGCTCTCATCTCGACACGCAGCCAACGGGTGGTAAATTTGATGGCGTGCTTGGCGTACTCGGCGCGCTCGAAGCCTTACGCACTTTAGTTGATATGGGCTATGAAACCAATGCACCCATTATGATTGTGAATTGGACGAATGAAGAAGGCTCGCGCTTTGCGCCTGCCATGTTGTGTTCGGGTGTTTACGCTGGGGTGTTCACGCCGGACTACGCTTATTCACGCGAAGACCGCCAAGGCATTAAGCTTGGAGAAGAGTTGGAGCGCATTGGTTATAAGGGCAAACACAAGGCTGGGGCGATCAAGTTCTCATCGATGTTTGAGCTTCATATTGAACAGGGGCCGATCCTTGAGGCCGAGTCTAAAATGATCGGTGTCGTCACCGGCGTGCAGGGCATGCGTTGGTATGAGGTGACGGTGACGGGACAAGAAAGCCACACAGGCGCAACGCCGATGGGCCTGCGTAAAAACGCATTGCTGGCTTCAGCGCGGATGATTAATGCGATCAATGATGTCGGGATGGCGCATTTGCCGGGCGTCGCCTCAGTGGGGTTGATTGAGAATAGACCAAACAGCCGCAATGTGGTTCCGGGCGAAGTGTTCTTTACGGTCGATCTGCGTCACCCAGATGAGAAGGTGCTAGATAAAATGGAAGCCGAATATCGCGAAGCGCTTCCTGGAATCGCCGAAGCGTTGAAGGTGAGCTTCGAAGAAAAATGCATTTGGAAATCTCCAGCCGTAAAATTTGCACCCGAACTGATTGAATGTGTTCGTAATGGAGCAAAGCAAGCCGGCTTCACCTCGCGTGAAATGGCTTCGGGTGCGGGGCATGATGCGGCTTACATCGCGCGGGTTGCGCCAACCACAATGATCTTCGTTCCCTGTCTTGGCGGCATTTCGCATAATGAAGCGGAATCGACGACGTTGGAAGAATGCGGTGCAGGCGCACAGGTTTTGCTCAATGCCGTGTTGGCATATGATGCGACGCTGGTATGAGGTATGATTTAAGTGCTCGAACGCGAGAGATTGCAATTGAACTAACGTCTTGGCCTTCGGTTACGGGTTCTGCGGATGAAGCCAACTATGCTGAGCGTCTCGCTTCTTACCTTCAGAACTTCGACAAGGTTTGGACTTCCGCGATCGAAAATGATCCAGCAGGCCGCAGCAATGTTTTTGCGCTGAAGCGTGGGCGGTCGAGCAAAACGATTGTTTTAACGGGACACTTCGATGTCGTGTCGATTGAAGATTTTGGAACACTGCAAGGCTTGGCTTTCAAATCTGAAAAATTGCTCCCAGAAATTATTGCGAGATTAACAGCGTCGGGCGAAAATCCGTCGGCACTCGCTGATTTTGAGAGTGGTGGTTTTCTCCCCGGTCGTGGCCTCCTCGATATGAAAGTGGGGCTTGCTGCTGGCATTGCTGCGATGGAATTTTACTCTGATGATCTCTCAATTCTGTTTCTCGCCGTATGCGATGAAGAAGAACGTTCGGCCGGTGCAAGGTTTGCTGCGCCATTGTTGCAGAAGATCGCGGAAGAAAATAATCTCGACATCAAACTCGTCATCAATCTTGATGCCATCTCGGATCAAGGTGATGGATCAACAGGGCGTGTGGTTACCTATGGGTCGATCGGCAAGCAGCTGGTCACAGCCTTTGTTCACGGCAAGCAAACGCATGCGGGTTATCCGCAAGATGGTGTCAATGCGGCCTATGTTGCCGCGGAGTTGGTTACGGAGTTCGAGTTGGCGTCTGATTTGTCGGAGACCACAGATGGTGAAGTGGCTGCACCACCGACTGCGCTTTACGCAAAAGACTTAAAGCATGGCTATAACGTCACCACACCTGCCCAAGCTTTTATTTATTGGAATACGATGCAACATAAGCGCTCGCCTGCGCAAGTTTTCGAATTGGTGATGGTTCACGCGAAACAAGCTGTTGATCGTGCTATCAAGCGAACCGGTCATGACATAGATTTAATCAATTATGCCGAATTGGAAAAACGCGCTGGTCGCAAAGCTATAAAGCAAGATGCCGCGTTTAATCTGCCAGAGCAATCACGACTGGCAACCATGGAAATGGTCGCTATTGCAAACTTGACCAAACCGACTGTGATTATGGGTTTCGGCTCTATTCCATATCCAGCGGTTTTGATCGGTGATCAAAATTTGCGCTACTTAATTGAAATTGCCGTCAAGCCTTTCGGCATTGGCTCGGTCAATTATTTTGCGGGCATTTCAGACATGAGCTTCTTTGGTGAGGCTTCAGGTGATCTTTCAGTGGTAGCCGCGAACACGCCTATGTGGGGTACGGGCTTTACCATGCCAGAAGCCGCCGGATACCCTTGCATCAACCTCGGCCCCTGGGGACGAGATTATCACACTTGGTTAGAACGGGTTCATGCGCCCTATGCCTTTGAGGTTTTGCCACTAGCTTTGTTGGCGGTGATTGATGCTGTGGACAAGTCAGGCTAAGAGCGCCCATACAATAGGAGAAGAACATGACGATTAAGCGGATTGGTATGGGCAAGCGCATGAGTGCTTGCGTGGTTCATGGTGGTGTTGCGCGGCTTTCGGGTTTTGTGGCCGAGGCTGCGGCTGGCAAATCAGTGAAAGAACAAACGGCTGACATTTTGGCACAGATTGATGCCACGCTCAAAGAGGCTGGCACAGACAAAACCAAGCTCTTGAAAGTCAATATTTGGCTGACCAGTATGACCGGCTTTGCCCAGATGAACGAAGCTTGGGACGCTTGGGTTCCGCAGGGCCACACCCCGGCGCGGGCCACAGTTGAATCGCCAAAACTCGCAGCGCCCGGACTGGACGTTGAAATTATGGTCGAAGCTGCAATCTAGGCTGGTCACATTCTCGTCACATTCCCCTCTATGGTGCGCCGCAACATAGAGGGGATTATCATGAAGTTTGTTTTATCCGCCATTTTGGCACTCGGCCTATTCGCAGCGCCTGTTCACGCGGCCACGGGATGGGCTTCTTATTATAAGTCTGGTCGCTTAACCGCCAATGGCGAGCACTTCAAGCCTATGGGTATGACTTGCGCGCACCGCAAACTGGCCTTTGGCACAAAATTGAAAGTCACAAATTTGCGCAATGGCCGCACAGTGATTGTGCGCGTCAATGACCGTGGGCCTTTTATTCGTGGTCGTATTTTGGATTTAAGTTTGGGTGCGGCAAAGCAGATCGGCTTAACCGCCTCTGGTGTTGGTAAAATCAGTTTCACAATCATCAGCTAATCACTGGCCTAGATATTTCTAAAGCGCTGGAGTTGATCTAGCGCTTTTTTGTTGTCACACTGCGATATCGTAAAATGTGTGCAAAATAATGCGTGACCCTCGATATGATCTTCTGTTTGATCCGGTTAAGATCGGGCCGTTGACTGCTAAGAACCGTTTCTATCAAGTGCCGCATTGCAATGGTGGTGGTTACCGTGATCCATCAGCTGCAGCTGAAATGCGCCGCGTGAAGAGCGAAGGCGGATGGGGCGTAATTTTTACCGAGCAGGTCGAGATTCATCACTCGTCCGAAATCACGCCTTTTATCGAGCTGCGACTTTGGGACGATGATGATTTACCAGCATTGGCGAAGATGGCAGATGCCATTCATTCGCATGGTGCGTTGGCCGGTATAGAGTTAGCTTACAGCGGGGCGAATGGCCCTAATCTTACGTCGCGCGAAGTGCCAATGGCACCATCACACACACCGATCCTGACATTCACCAGTGATCCGGTTCAGGCGCGGGCCATGGATAAGCAAGACATTAAAAATCTGCGGCATTGGCATAAGCTGGCTTACAGGCGCGCTAAGCAGGCTGGGTTTGATATTCTGTGTTTATATGGCGCACATGGTTTCGGCGTGATCCAGCATTTTTTATCACCTCGGATTAATCAACGTACGGATGAATATGGTGGCTCGCTCAAAAATCGTGCGCGGCTGATGGCCGAATTATTATCGGATGCGCGTGATGAAGTTGGAGATACATGTGCCATTGCAGTCAGACTTTCGCTTGATGAAATGGCCGGCCCCAAAGGATTTACCAATCAAGAACTGCGCGAAGTTGTTTCGATGCATTCAGACTTGCCAGACCTGTGGGATTTTGCGCATGGCACGTGGGAAGCTTGTTCGGGCACATCGCGGTTCAAGCCTGAGGCGGCACAGGAAGATTTGATCCGTGGCTTGAAGCAATTGACCTCAAAACCCGTAGTTGGTGTCGGGCGATTTACATCGCCTGACCTCATGGTGCGGCAGGTGAAGCAAGGCCTGATGGATTTTGTGGGAGCGGCACGACCATCGATTGCTGATCCCTTTTTGCCGCAGAAAATTGATCAAGGGCGTATTGAAGATATTCGCGAATGCATTGGCTGCAATATCTGTGTGACGGGAGATATGACGCAATCACTGTCGCGCTGTACGCAGAATTCAAGTTTCATGGAAGAGTGGCGCAAGGGCTGGCATCCAGAGCGAATTAAATCTGCGACATCTAAAGGCAAGGTGTTGGTTGTTGGTGCTGGCCCAACGGGGCTTTCAGCGGCGCATAAATTAGGACTGCGCGGCTATGATGTTTCACTTGCCGAAGCAGGCTTGGAACTAGGCGGGCGGGTGACGCTTGAAAGCAAATTGCCGGGCTTATCGGCTTGGGCGCGGGTACGAGATTACCGGGTTGGTCAAATCAATAAGATGCTCAATGTAAATGTCTATCGTGATTCGAAGCTCAGCGCAGATAATATTTTTGAATTTGGTGCCGAGCATATCTGCATCGCAACAGGCTCAACATGGCGCAAGGATGGAATTGCACGATTTAATCTTTTACCGATAGAAATTGATCCGGCGATACAAATTTTTTCTCCTGACGATTTAATGACCGGAGCAAAGCCAAAGGGTCATGTGGTGGTTTATGATGATGACCATTATTATATGGCCAGTGTACTGGCTGAGCTGCTGGTAAAAAATGGTAACACTGTAACTTTTGTAACTCCATCAACCAAAGTTGCTGAGTGGAGTTTCAACACGCTTGAACAAGGATTGATCCAGCAACGCCTTTTAGAAATTGGCGTAGATGTGCGCGTGACGCGCGGCCTCGTCCAAGCTCATAAAAGCTACGTTTCAATTTCTTGCGTTTACACGGGTGCGCAAACGGAAGTGTTTTGTGATGCAGTGGTGATGGTAACGTCACGCTTGCCGAACGATCAACTCTATCTCGATTTAAAGTCGCGCGGCAGCGACTGGGCCGCAGCTGGCATTCAAACGGTGCGCGTGGTGGGGGATGCAAATGCCCCTGCGGCCATTGCTTGGGCCACTTATGCGGGTCATCGCTATGCCGAAGAACTAGATGAACCAGATATTGGTGACCGCCTGCCATTCAGGCGCGAAGTTGCCGGATTAAAGGATTGAACATGAGAAATGTAAAAATTGCCATAACGCAAATGGCATCGCACAATGATTGGAAAAAGAATTGCGATAAAGCCGAAAAATTGGTGCGTGAAGCGGCGGCCAAAGGTGCCAAATTAATTTTGTTGCAGGAACTATTTGATGGCGATTATTTTTGCATTGAACAACATGCAAAATTTTTGAAACAAGCGATTGAACTTGACAAGCACCCCACGCTTAAGCGCTTTGCAGCATTGGCCAAAGAGTTGAATGTGGTTTTGCCGATTTGTGTTTTTGAACTTGCAGGTCAAGCCCATTACAACACGACAGTAATTGTTGACGCTGATGGAAGCCAGCTTGGCGTTTACCGCAAGAGCCACATTCCTGACGGGCGCGGTTATCAGGAAAAATTTTATTTTTCACCCGGGGACACGGGTTTTAAAGTTTGGCAAACGGCGGTGGGCACGATTGGGCTCGGCATATGCTGGGATCAATGGTTCCCAGAATGTGCACGCATTATGGCTCTCATGGGCGCAGAGATTTTACTTTATCCCACAGCCATTGGTTCAGAGCCGTCAAACCCCAGCTATGACTCAAGTACTCATTGGCAAAACACCATGCGCGGCCATGCAGCGGCCAACATCATGCCCTTGATGGCTTCTAACCGAATTGGCAAAGAGACAGCACCCGAAGGACGCAGCGACACATTTTATGGTCGCTCTTTCATTGCCGATTACCAAGGCGAGAAAGTTCAAGAGATGAATCGCACAGAAGAAGGCATTCGAGTTGCCGAATTTGATTTGGATGCGATAGGTGAGCTGCGCCGGAGCTGGGGCGTTTTCCGGGATCGCAGACCTGAGCTTTATGGGGCTTTAATGACCTTGGATGGCCGCACTTTGAAGCCTTAAACCAATCCTTAACGATTGGTTAATTTCGTGCTTTAACTGGGCTCGGTTTAATCAAGAATAGGGGTATGTGATGAAAAAATTTCTTCTCGTTGGTATTGCCTGGACTTTTGCAATATTTTTGACCAGTTCATTTGTTTCAGCAAATGGGCGCTATTGTTTGCATTATCCCGGCAATCCAAATTGCATCGCTGTGATTTATGATCAGAATTATGGATACGCGCCGCCACCGCCTCCTATGTATTATGAAAGTGGGCAAATTATCTATGTTGTTCCTCCCGTCGTTCGATACACAAAGCGCCGTATTCGTTACGCCCAACCTTACAACTATTACAGCCAGAGTTACACTGGCAGCTATCAGTACTCTGGCGGTCGTCGCTACCAAGAAGGCGGTACGACCCATCACGGTTCTTCAAACAACGGCGGCACGGGCGGAGGCAAAAACGGCGGCTGAATAGTTCTTACCTTAAAGTGCTTAATGGCGCCGTTTCACTATCCTTGAGAAGCAATAGACAGACGCGTGTGGTTCACTATAGTGGAATTCCGTAAACAACAATCTGGGTATTTCTCATGAGTGGTAGACTTCAAGGCAAAACAGCAATCATCACTTCGGCAGCGCAAGGTATCGGACGAGCCACTGCAATCGCCATGGCCAAAGAAGGGGCCAAAGTTTGGGCTACTGATATCAATGTCGATCTCCTAAAAACGTTGCCTGCCGAACAAAGTAGCATTGAGGTTTTGACGCTTGATGTTTTAAACGCAGACGCAATTGCAGCTGTTGCCACAAAAATCGGCACACCCGATATTTTATTTAATTGCTCCGGTTTTGTGCATAGCGGCACGATTATGGACTGCGAAGACAAGGATTGGGATTTTTCATTCGATCTCAATGTGAAATCGCATTACCGTATGATCCGCGCTTTTATGCCGGGTTGGCTCGCGCGCGGATCAGGTTGCATTGTAAATATGGCATCAGTTGCCTCTTCAATCAAAGGTGTTCCTAATCGTCTGGTTTACGGCGCAAGTAAAGCTGCCGTTATTGGTTTAACCAAGGCTTTGGCTGCCGATTATACAACCAAAGGCATCCGGGTAAATGCCATTTGCCCCGGCACAGTAGAAACGCCATCACTTTATGAGCGCATGAAAGCGCAGGGTGATTTTGAAAAAGCCAAGGCTGCTTTTATTGCTCGCCAGCCTATGGGTCGTTTGGCGCAGGCTGATGAAATTGCAGGCTTAGTGGTTTATTTAGCATCAGATGAGGCCGCGTTCATCACAGGCCAGACGTTCACGATTGATGGCGGCATGTCGGTTTAACACATAAAATTGTCACCACCCCCCCTTGGCAGAGGGTGATTTTACCCTCTAAGCTGTGCCTAACGGGGAAATGCCGGAGAGCAGAGATTGAGTAATTCAAAAGTCGCCATCGATGTGCGTGGCGCAAGCCGCGTTTTTAAAGCGCCAGGGCAAGAACCAGTTGCAGCTCTGGATAATGTCTCGGTCTCCATTCAAGAGAATGAGTTTTTTACACTTCTAGGTCCATCAGGTTGCGGCAAGACAACGTTGCTCCGCTTGATTGCCGGATTTGATTTTCCAACTGATGGACAGATCATGCTTTACGGTGAAGATATCGCCGTGCTTCCTCCTTACAAGCGCCCCGTGAACACCGTGTTCCAGAGTTACGCGCTGTTTCCACATATGACGGTTGCACAAAATATTGGTTTTGGTTTAGAAATGCAGGGCAAGCCAAAAGCTGAGATTGATGCGCGCGTGGCTGAAATGCTCAAGCTGGTGCGCATGGAGCCGATGAAAGACCGGAAGACCAGTCAAATTTCTGGTGGTCAACAGCAGCGGGTTGCTCTGGCGAGGGCACTCGCACCAAAGCCGAAGGTTTTGTTGCTCGATGAGCCACTGTCTGCGCTGGATTATAAGTTGCGCAAAGACATGCAGATTGAATTGAAGCGCTTGCAAACGGAAACCGGCATTACGTTTATATTCGTAACCCATGACCAAGAAGAAGCCTTGACGATGAGTGACCGTATTGCCGTCATGAGCAAAGGCAAGATTCTTCAAGTGGGTTCACCGCACGATATTTATGACCGCCCAGCGGTACGCTTTGTGGCAGACTTTATTGGTGAAACCAATTTCTTGAGTGGTGCAGTTAAATCTACGACTAAAGGCGTTTCGAAAGTTAAGCTGGATTGTGGGCCTGAAATTGCAGCAACTGCTGATGATGGCCTAAAGTCGCAAGGCAAGGTGACAGTTGTTATCAGACCGGAACATTCAAACCTCTGCACAGTGAACAAAGGGCAAATTAAAGGCATTCTCGAAAACGCAGTCTATTTTGGAACCGACACGCATTATCATGTGAAACTGCAAGACGGCTCACATTTCATGGTGCGTCAGCAAAATGAAGGCGGTGGCCAGAAAGCTTTTGCAGTTGGTGCTGCTGTGGGTGTTTCAATTGATGAAGGCACAGCACGGATTTTGAGGGATTGATGATGGATGCTCCTCTTTCACCCGCTGCTCAAGTTGCCGCTGAAAATGATAAGGCTGAATCGCGGCGTTCAAGGTTTTTAACGCTGCCGGCTTTGTTGATTGTTTTTGTATTTGGTGTTTTGCCACTGGTTTTGATTTGCATTTATTCATTTTTGAAGCCCTATCAAAATGGCGGCGTGGTTTGGCAGTTCTCAACCGACGCCTATCTGAACTTTTTATTTCAGCGCGATATTTTTGATGACACTCTCCAATTCGCACCAGACTTTTTAATTATCTATGGTCGCTCAATTCTATACGCGCTATTCACGACGATCGTGTGTTTGCTACTGGGTTTCCCAACCGCTTATTTCATGGCCACACGTCCGCCAGAGCAACGCAATTGGTGGGTACTGCTCATTACTATTCCATTCTGGTCAAATTTGCTGGTGCGCACGGTGGCCATCATGTTCATCATTCGCGATGAAGGATTGATCAATGATGCGCTGATTTATTTCAACATCATCGATAAGCCTATCACCATGCTTTATACGGATTTTGCAATCATCTTGGGTCTGCTTTATTCTTTCCTACCGTTTATGGTGCTCCCGCTGTATTCAAGTTTAGAAAAAATGGATTTCCGTTTGGTTGAAGCGGGCTATGATCTCTATGCGTCGCGCTGGCAGGTTTTGAAACGCATCATCATTCCATTGGCAAAGCCCGGCATTGTAGCCGGCAGTTTACTGGTGTTTATTCCAGCGCTCGGTGCTTATGTCCCGCCGCTTATTCTGGGTGGCGGCAGGCACCTGATGATCGGCGATCTGATTGCGCAGCAATTTGGCTCGGGCCGCAATTGGCCTTTGGGTTCGGCGCAAGCTCTGATCTTGATGGCGGCGGTTTTAGTAGCGCTCTATTTCTATTCGCGAAATGAAGCGGGGCCAGTGAAACATGGCTGATCTTAACAAAACTCTTGATCTTAAAAGACAAGCAGGCTTTGGCACCATTGCAGTCATTTGCCTGATCATACTTTACGCTCCGATCATCGTGTTGATGTTGTTTTCATTTAACAGCGGCTCACAAATTACGAAGTTCGAAGGTTTAGGTCTAAGTTGGTATGCCTCCGCATTTCAAAACAAAGAGTTCTATAATGCGACTAAAAACACACTGATCATTTCATTCACCGCAACTGTATTTTCGACGATCGCAGCAGTACTTGCAGCTATCGGCACAACACGGATTAAGCCTTGGCCTGGAATGTCATGGGCTTTCATGATCATCAATCTACCGTTGATGGTGCCTGAAATTATTACGGCTGTCGCAACGCTTTCATTCTTCGCGTTGATCGCTGGTGTTTTCGGTTTGAACTTCGGCATCGGCAACATTATTATCGCCCACACCGTGTTTTGCATTCCTTTCGCTTACATGCCGATCAAAGCGCGGCTTGAGGACATGGATTTGACATTGGAAAATGCGGCGGCTGATCTTTATGCAACGCCGTGGCAGGCCTTCAAACACATCACTCTTCCATTACTGATGCCGGGCATTGCATCGGGCACAGCTCTTGCCTTTATTGTGTCATTTGATGATTTTACAATTACGCAATTGGTGGCAGGGCCGGGTCAAACCACTTTGCCATTGTTTATCTGGAACCAAATTCGAAAACCAATGACACCTGAGATTAATGCAATATCTACAATTTTGTTGATGGTCTCAATATTGTTCATTTCTGTTTCTTTCCTGATCGCAAGGTCACGGAAGACATAGTCTAAAATTTAACCGAGGGAGAAAATCTATGAAGAAACTATTATTGGCCGCTTCGGCCTTAACGCTGGCATTTGTTGCTGGGCCTGCAATGGCCGCAGGCGAATTGCATGTCTACAATTGGGGTAACTACACCAACCCGGAACTGATCAAAAAGTTTGAAAAAGAATTCGATGTCAAAGTGACGCTTGATGAATATGATTCAAATGAAACCATGCTCTCCAAAGTGCGTGCTGGCAATTCAGGTTATGACATTGTTGTGCCTTCAGATTACACAGTGAAGATCATGATCGGTGACGACATGCTCGAAAAAACCGAACCCAATAAAATGCCGAACTTCAAAAACATGAGGCCTGAATTTGTAAATATTTATTGGGATGAAGGTCGGAATTATTCGGTTCCTTGGCAATTTGGAATGACAAATTTCACAGTCAATATTGATAAGTATAAAGGGCCGATTGATTCATTGGCTATTTTGTTTGACCCACCAGATGAACTCAAAGGCCAGATCAATATGCTGGATGACATTAACTCTGTTATTCACGCTGCCGAGCGATATGCTGGCGTGCCGCGCTGTGGTGCTGACAAAGCAAACCTTAAAAAGGTGAATGATGTTTTGTTGGCCGCCAAGCCACACTGGAAAACCTTTAGCTATGATGTGCTCGCAAAAATGACCTCGGGTGACGTGATCGTATCACAGGATTGGAATGGCGACTCCTACCGTGTCCGCAAAGTTTTGCCAGCGGCAACATTTGCCTATCCTAAAGAAGGTGTTGAAGGCTGGATGGACAATGTGGCCGTGCTCAAGGGTGCAAAGAACATGGACAATGCCAAGGCGTTCCAAAACTTCATGATGGATCCGGCCAATGCTGCATTGGCCTCTGATTTTGCTGGTTATGATAACGGCATTACAGGTGGCTTGGCCACGCTTTCAGATGCGTTCAAGAATTCGCCTGAATTGAACCGTCCGGCCAGTGCTCCTGTTCCAGAGTTTGTTCCGCCTTGCCCACCAGAAGTGGTTGAGATTTACAATAAGATTTGGACAAATTTGAAGAAGTAAGAGTTGGATTATAAACGCCCCGGTGGGACACCTCCGGGGCTTATTTTATTTGGAGGCCCATATGAATATCCCATCACATAATAACCCCCTGCCGCCTATGGATTGGGACCGCGCACCGTGGAACCGCTGGTCGTTTCATCATATGCGTGAAATTGTGCCGACAGTTGAAGTGTGGCGTGGTGACGGGCCTGTGCGCTCGCTTGAGCGCAAAGAGAAAAATCTTGATAGTCTGAGTGTAAAAAGCCTAGCCGGCACGCCAACTTCGCTCTCGGCTTTTCTCGATGAAACTTATACCGATGGTTTTCTGGTGATGCACCGGGGCGCTATTGTATATGAGCGCTATTTAGGCACCATGACCCCGCGTTCGCTTCACCTTTCGCAATCAGTCGCAAAATCCGTTGTCGGCATGGCATTTGGCATTTTGGTCGGGCGCGGGCTTCTTGATCCGAAACAATTAGTCTCACACTACTTGCCTGAGCTTTCGCAAACCGGATGGGCGGGGGCAACGTTGCAACAGGTGTTAGATATGACCACGGGTGTGAAGTTCGATGAAACTTATACTGACCCGCATTCGGACATTGGACAGCTGGATGTTGCTTGCGGATGGAAGCCTATACCTTCGGGTAGCGATCCCAAACTAAAATGGCCCACGCATATTTGGGAACAGATTTTGGGTTTGAAAGAAAAGACGCGGGCACATGGCGCAGCGTTTGAATATCGTTCTATCGAAACTGATGTACTGGCCTTCGCTATGGAGCGCGTCACAGGCAAGCGCCTACCACAAATTATTTCAGAAGAGTTCTGGCAGAAGCTAGGCATGGAAGAGAGTGGATGCTTTACCGTTGACAGCGGTGGTTATGCGATTGCCGATGGCGGGTTTAATGCCACGCTTCGAGATTATGGCCGCTTCGGGCAGATGATGTTGTCAGGTGGGCAGGGCATTGTGCCAAGCAATTGGATTGAAGCAACGCGAGGTGGCGACCACGCGATGTTTCCAGAGCCTTATAATATTGCGCTCCCACACGGGGCTTATCACAACAAATGGTGGATCGAAGATCCAAAGTCACGCAACATTATGGCGCGGGGCGTATTTGGACAGTGGATCTACATCGATTATGCGCATGAGATGGTGATCGTGAAGCTGTCGAGCTGGCCCGTATTCCTCAATCCCCAATATGAAATTGCTACATTGGCTGCGGCGCATGTGATTGCAGGCGAACTCTAATCTGCCAACAACGCCCGCGAAATAATATTCCGCTGAATCTCAGATGTGCCTTCATAAATCCGCATGATGCGGGCGTCGCGCACATAGCGCTCCACATCGTAGCTCTGCGTAAAACCATAGCCGCCGTGGATTTGTAGCGCCTGGTCGGTCACGCGGCCCGCCATTTCAGATGCAAATAATTTAGCCATCGATGCATCGAGTGAATAGCGCTCGCCCTTCATGCGTTTGTGGATCGTGGCCAAACATAAGCCCCGCGCGGCAGCGATGTCGGTGGCCATATCGGCCAGCATCCATTGCAGGCCTTGATAGCTTGAGATATTTACGCCGCCCATTTTGCGCGTCTTCATCCATTCAAGCGCGGCGCCATAAGCGGCCTCAGCGATGCCAACCGAGCACATAGCAATATCAATGCGGCCCGCGTCCAAAGTTTTCATAGCGGTGCGAAGTCCTGAACCTTCTGCACCCAAGATATTTGCGACTGGCACTTTTGTATCAATTGCAAATTCAAACGCATGTGCCCCTCGAAGCCCCATAGTGGATTCAGCTTTGCCAAGTGTGACACCACCATTCTTCTTTTCGACTACGAAAGCTGAAATGCCTTTGCCGCCAGCGCTTGGATTGGTCGAGGCATAGACCACTAGCAGATCAGCAAATCCCGCATTGGAGATAAAATGTTTAATGCCCTTGATGTGATAGAAATCGCCGTCGCGTGTCGCCTTGGTGCTCATAGAAGCGGGGTCTGAACCAGCGGTTGGTTCCGTCAAAGCAAATGCGCCAATTGCTTCGCCTGATGACAGCAGTGGCAAATATTTCTGGCGCTGTTCTTCGCTGCCGCCAAATTTGATTGAGTCGCTTGCCAAAAAATGCGCCGACACCATGGAACCTGTGGATGCGCAAGTGCCAGAGATGGTGGCCATGGATTCCAAAAACGTAAACGCATCCAGCCCCATGCCGCCATATTCAGCGGGCAAGTTCAGCCCCATGATCCCCATCTCGCTCAAAGCTTTACGGTGGAAAACGGCAGCGGCGCGGGCTTGCTGATCGGTAACGCGGGCCTCAGGGCCGATAACGTTTTTACAAAAATCTGAAATTGAATCCACGACGGACGAGTCATAAAGATCGGCATTGAAGCGAGTCATATTTTCTTCCAAGCTGTTTCACGAATTGAAACACCATGTTCACTCAGTTTCGGTGCAGGTGCAAGCGGCTCATTTTCATGATGATAATGCGAGAATTCTGCAAACATCGTGCTAAGATTACCGAGTTAAATCGTAACACGAGTTCATAATCATATGCGCATATTGACAATATTTGGAACGCGGCCTGAGGCCATTAAAATGGCCCCTCTTGTTGCCAAGTTGAACGTCACCCAAAACATCCAACACTTTTGCTGCGTGACGGGTCAGCACCGCCATATGCTTGACCAAATTCTTGAAACTTTTAACATCAAGCCAGATGATGATCTCAAGCTGATGGCACAGGACCAGACCCTTGGCGGCTTAACGTCGCTTGCACTTCAAGGGATCGCGGCGGTGATTGAGCGCCGCAAACCTGATTGGATTCTTGTTCAAGGAGACACGACCACGGCTTTTGCAGGGGCGCTTGCAGCATTTTACAACAAGGTGAAAGTTGGCCATGTGGAAGCCGGGCTTCGGACAGGAAACCTCGCTTCTCCCTGGCCAGAAGAGGGTAACCGCAAACTCATCAGCGCCATTTCCAATCTGCATTTTGCACCCACGCCTGACGCCGCTAAAAATCTTCACCTCGAAAACATCGCGCCAGAAAGCATTCATGTCACCGGAAATACAGTTATTGATGCATTGCAAAGTGTGGCTGGTCGGATTTCCACTGACACTGCGCTCCACAAAAAAATTGCGGAACGATTTTCATACTTAGATGGACGAAAACTCATTCTGGTCACAGGGCATCGTCGTGAGAATTTTCAAAACGGCGCATTGCTGAATATGTGTGAGGCCTTGAAGCAGATTGCGGCCAGAGGCGATGTGCAGATTGTTTATCCTGTGCACTTGAACCCAAATGTTCAAGCACAAGTGAGAGGCGTGCTTTCGAATGTTGCGAATGTGCATCTTGTAGAGCCATTGGACTATCGGAGTTTTGTTTTCATTCTCATGAAGTCAGATTTTGTGGTCACAGATAGCGGCGGCATTCAGGAGGAAGCACCAGCCTTGGGGAAACCTGTTCTGGTTATGAGAGACACAACAGAGAGACCTGAAGCCATTGCGGCAGGCACAGCCAAACTTGTTGGAACCAGCAAGCATGAGCTTATCAAATCTGCTACTTTGTTGTTAGAAAATGAAGATGCCTACAAGGCGATGGCCACGGCTTCAAATCCTTTTGGGGATGGTAACGCCAGTTCTCAAATTTTAGATATTTTGCTTTCGACGCGGAATTTATAAAAGCTATCGGCAACTCAAAGTTTTGCCGTTTGTCTTTTCAACGCTCATGCCTCTGCTAGTTTATTCTCGTGGCGCTGAATTGCTTGATCGAGCTGTTGTTCGAGAAGTCCCATATCAAGTCCCAAAGCTGATTGAAAGCAAACCGCCACTTGCTCTGGTGCCAAACTAGAGCAGAAGTTCGCAACATCTATCTCGCGCGCGCCTTTTTCTTCCCAGAGCGATTTGCAATAGAGCGCATTATCTTGATAGAGAAACGGGTTGCTCTTCTGGATGAATTTCACAAACAACATGTAAAGATTGTATTCGGAAAACATCAACTTCGAGCCAATCGCTTCGTGCCATGGCTTGTGATGCAATTTGGTGAGGTAATCCTGCATCGCAAC
>JAYVPZ010000424.1:0-4138 GCA_043757105.1 Aestuariivirga sp.
CCCGCTATGATTTTCAAACGTGGAGTTCCGAGTTGATCGGCATTAGTCGCAATCATCTTGAGGCGGTCTTCATTGTGCTCAATCGCATAAGATTCACAGCCGCGTGTTGACCTCATCCATTCGATGGATACTGATCCGCAGCCGGCACCAATGTCCCATAACACTTGATCAGGGGCAGGGGATAATGCGGCCAGTGTAGCGGCGCGCACTTCGCGCTTGGTCAATTGGCCGTCATGGACGAAAGCATCGTCGGGCAGGCCAGCGACGCGTGAAAAGATTTTGGCTTCAGTACTTGCAACACATTGCACGGCCAAAACATTGAGTGGTGACCAGTCTCGATCTGGGTTGGCGTTGGCTAGAAAATTTGCAATGCGTTCGTTTTCTCCGCCCATGTTTTCCAGCACACAAACTTTGCTTGCACCAAAACCACGTGCAATCAGGCGTCGGCAAACTTCGGCGACGGAAGATTGATCTTCAGTCAGAATCAGCAACCGCGTATTTGGTTGAATAAAGGTTTCAACATTTGCAGCGGGTCGCCCATGGATCGTAAAGCAATCGCAATCTGGTAAACTCCAACCCATGCGAGAAGCAGCCAACGAGAAGGCCGAAACTTGAGGGATGATTGTCATCTCATCGAATGGAATGAACTCCAGTAGCTTGCGCACCACACCAAAATTCATCGGGTCGCCTGTAGCGAGGATCACGGTGTTACGGCCTGCTAGCGGTTTGATTTGCTCTACTACACCAGAGAATGGTTGCGGCCATTGGTAGATTTCGGCTTTGGTTTTTGGGAGCAATGCGAGGAGGCGTGATGCGCCCACAATCACATCGGTTGATTTGATCGCAAGGCGCGCACGATTGGACAGGGCCTCCCAGCCATCTTCGCCCATGCCAACCACTGTAAGCCATTTCTTCATTGCATATCACTCGTAAGGGCGTTGATAACGGATGAGGCCATGGCGCTTCCGCCTTTGCGACCGTTTATTGTTGCAAATGGAATGCCACGCGGATTGGCAATCAATTCGGCTTTGCTTTCGGCAGCACCGACGAAGCCAACGGGAAAGCCAACGATGCAAGCGGGTTTGGGCGCACCAGCGTCGATCATTTCTAGAAGTGCAAATAGAGCTGTCGGTGCGTTTCCGATCACCACAACTGCACCTTCGATATTTTCTTTCCACAATTGTGTTGAAGCAGCTGTTCGGGTGATGGATGCAGATATGCCAATTTCGCGAGCACGGGGATCATTCAGTGTACAGATGATTTCAATACCTTCGGGCAACTGCCGTGCGATGATGCCATGCCGCACCATTTCAACATCGACAAAGATAGGACGCTTGTTGGTCAAGGCATTGTGCGCTGATGCGGCGAAATCTTTCGTGATAACGAGTTCGGAAATAATTTCGGGCATGCCACAGGAATGAATAATGCGCACCGCAATATCTTGCGCATCGCTTGGAATTGATGACAGATTAATTTCGGCGCGAATGATTTCAAATGAACGCGCGTAAATTTCGGCTGGGTTGCGAATGTAGTTAAACATTAGGTGTCCGCCAACAAGCGTCATTCCAGCGAAAGCTGGAACCCCGCTTTCTTGTCGTGGTAGAAGTGAGCTGGGCTCCAGCTTTCGCTGGGGTTACGGTAAATGGGAAGTAGACTTGAATTTTCACTTTTTCACCATACTCTTTGGCCCCAACGGATGATCGGCGTGGGGATAAGTCGCATGAGTGTGGCCGTCGTCGTGAGAATGCTCGTGGTCACGCACATGCGGCTTTGATACCAGTTTGAATGGCCCATCTTGGCAAAGGCCGGTGCAATTTCCTTGCACGTCACACTTTAAACATTCCTTGGCGCTCATGCCTTCCACATGGTGGTGGTGGCTTTCTTGCACAGCACCCACTTCAGTTTCAAAGCCCAGAACCGCCGTGCGATATTTGCACATTTGACAATTCATGGCGATGTCGCCTGTGATGATCTGTTCTATGCGCTCCACAAAAGTTTCAACCACGGCGGAGTGATCGTTCAAATAGGGCGCTTTTAGAAACTCCACATTTGGATGGTTAGCCGCCACGGCATTTGCGGCCATGTAAACACGTTGCACGAGAACGCCAGTGAACAGGAAATAAGGAAACACGATAATGCGCTTGAAGCCAAGCTTGGTCACATGTTCGAGCGCTGGTTCCACCAATGGAAAGGTGACGCCAGAATAGGCCACTTCGCCCCAACCGAAGCCAAACCCTTCCCACAGAATGCGCATTACTTTTGCCACGTTGGAATTGGCATCAGGATCAGACGCACCACGACCGACGACCAGCAAAAGTGTGTCATGCTTCTCAACATGCGTAGGCGCTGCATCAATGACCTCTTGAATGCGCTCACCAGCGGCCCGCATCATTTTAGGATCAATGCCCAGTTCCTTACCATAATCAATCCGCAAATTGTTTTGCGCGGCATAGGCATTCAGCACAGAGGGAATATCATTCTTAGCATGGCCCGCAGCAAACAACATGCCCGGCACAGCGAGAACGCGGGTGACACCTTTTTCCTTCAGAATATCGAGGCCAGTGCGGATGATTGGCGTGGCAAATTCGAGATAGCCGAATTCAACAGGATATTGCGGCAAACGCTTTTTCAGGTGTTCAGAAAGATTAGCAAATTCCGTCACCGCCTTGCGGTTCCGGCTGCCATGGCCACAGAGCATCACACCTAGTTTTTCAGTCATCAAAACGCGCCTTCCAATTTATGCAGCCCGTTTGGCGGGTGGAAGGCAGGTCCGTCTTGGTGCCCATCTGGGTCCACCGCACCGGAATGTCTTTCAGCCTCTGGTGAGGCACTGCTAAGGCAGCTTATAGCGTGCGCAACTTGCGGGGCAAGTAGGATTACGACACAATAGGGAGAGGGGCCGATGGAGGCTTTGATGAAACGGATTTTAATCGTTGCTTTGGTTCTCGGCATCAGCGCGGCGCCTGCTTTTGCCAAGCTTTTTGGCAATGCTAGATTTGGGTTTTTCATCGAGGTTCCGGCGGTGTTCAGCGTGGCCGATCCCGAACCGGAAAATGGCGATGGCAGGCGTTTTCACACGCCTGATAATTCCGCTGAATTGACGGCCTCTGGCGGCTGGATCATGGCCGATGATTTTGCTGGCGAAGTGGCGAATGAAAAAGAAATGACGGTGCAGGATGGTTGGAAGATCACTTACGAAAGCACAGTTACGAAATCTGCTGCCAGCTATTCTGGAGTCAAAGCGGGAAGAATTTTCTATACCCGTATGATCACCAGCTGCGGCGGCAAGGCCCATGCATCGTATTGGTTGGAATACCCCGTGGCGGGAAAGGCGAAATATGAGGGGCTGATCACAGGGTTGAATGGGACGTTGAAAAAGGGTGTGGGGAGCTGCGGTTAAATATTCTCGCTATTGTTCCACGAACGTATGAGAGGCAAAAGATAGAATGTGCCGACAGTAATTAGATTCAACTTTTTTTAATTAGATATTGTTCGATGTTTCTTACTGCATCTAGAACCACGACTTCTTGGATATAGTCTCTGGCTTTTTTGTGTTCTTTACGAAGCCTCTGCCATTCATTTTTAGAATATTTCTGCAAAGGTGAAAAAGTTGCCAAACCGCGGCGAGGCACGCTTCGTGGATTGGCGGTTCCAGAATTGATAGGCGATAATTCCATTCGTTCGCCATAAACCTTCGCCAATTTTAAAGTATCGAACTCAAGCACCATCTTAACTTTGCTTCTGTTACTTGCCGCTGTTCGTAACTTATTCATTTCCCGCATGTTGGCAAATAAAAACACTCTGGAATTCAGCATCAAATACCAGTCTTCTAAAGTGAGACCGTCGTCAAGCCTCTCGGACAAACACTTATCGTTCAAAGGAATGTTATCCGTCAGCATCGCAGTTCCATGTATAGGGTGCGTTATCGGAATAGATTTGAACCTTTTCTTTGTTGACAATTCAAGGGAAAGATCTGGTGGTATCTCAAATAGATCGAGTAAGCATTTGGTTGAGAGAAGTCCATGTTTCTGGATCGACGGCCAGTTGTTGGCGTCCGTAACATGGAATAAAATTGGATGCATTTTGGCAAGCTCATCGGCTGTCATGATTCCTTACCTAAAACTCCACCCCCGCCTGC
>JAYVPZ010000425.1:0-16263 GCA_043757105.1 Aestuariivirga sp.
AATTTAACCGAAGCTTACAGCGGCAAAACTGCCAATGTGCGTGTACCCTCGGCCGTATCTTGCGACATGTGCAAAGGTTCAGGCGCTAAACCCGGCACACAACCTAAAACCTGCGGCACATGCGGCGGTGCAGGTGCAGTGCGTTCGCAATCAGGCTTCTTCACTGTTGAACGCGCCTGTCCCACCTGTGCTGGTCGCGGCCAAGTCATTGCTGATCCGTGCATGGCGTGTGGCGGTCAAGGCCGCGTCACCAAAGAACGCAATCTTTCTGTCACCATTCCGCCCGGCGTTGAAGATGGCACGCGCATTCGTTTGAGTGGCGAGGGCGAAGCAGGCGCACGGGGCGGGCCGACGGGTGATCTTTATATTTTCATCTCAATGCGCGCCCATGAATTTTTCCAACGGGATGGTGCAGATCTTTATTGCAAAGTGCCGATCTCAATGGCCACAGCATCGTTGGGCGGCGAAATCGAAGTGCCAACAATTGACGGCAAGAAAGCCAGAGTGACCATTCCTGATGGCGCACAAAACGGCAAGCAGTTCCGCCTGAAATCCAAAGGTATGCCCGTGCTGCGTTCGGCCCAACATGGTGATATGTATATTCAAGTTTCGGTCGAAACCCCCGTGAACCTCTCTCGCCGCCAACGCGAACTGATGCAAGAATTTGACAAAGAAGCTCGCAACAACTCGCCGGAGTCGGAAGGCTTCTTTGCCAAGGCTAAGGCGTTTTGGGATGGGTTTGGGGCGTGAGGTTGCACACTCTCGTTCAGGCCTAAAGAACAATAACTATACGTTCTCTAATTGTTCTTGACTCTCTGACCCATCTTGCTAGCGTGGCATGAAGCGACTGGGGAGTTAGACATGACATCACGCGTGGGTACGGTGGCGTTTCAGGGGGTGGAGGCTGTAGCTGTTGATGTGCAGGCGCAGTTTGTGTCTGGCCTCGTGGTGTTTCAGGTGGTGGGCCTTGGCGATAAGGCCATTTCTGAAAGCAAGGAACGGGTTCGCGCCGCACTTCACTCGATTGGTTTGGCGTTGCCGGGCAAAAGATTGGTGGTCAATTTATCGCCCGCTGATTTGCCCAAGGAAGGCAGCCATTATGATTTGCCGATTGCGCTAGCCGTATTGTCAGCCCTTGGTGTGATCCCACCGGATTTTTTAGACCGTTATATTGTGATGGGCGAATTGGCGCTGGATGGGAGCTTGCTGCCGGTGTCTGGCGCATTGCCTGCCGCAATGGCCGCCAATGCCCGGGAACTGGGTTTGATTTGTCCTAAGGGTTCAGGGTCGGAAGCCGCATGGGCTGGCGAAGATTTGGATATTTTAGCGCCAGAAAATTTGATTCAGTTGATCAATCACGTGAAAGGTACGCAAGTTTTAACGAGGCCAAAACCGCATCTGGCGGTGATTGAAAGCAAGCTCCCAGATTTATCAGACATTAAGGGCCAAGAGGCCGCAAAGCGCGCTTTGGAAGTGGCGGCCGCCGGTGGTCATCATATGATAATGGTGGGGCCACCCGGTGCTGGCAAATCCATGATGGCGCAGCGCTTGCCGTCCATCCTGCCGCCCATGGATGCCCGCGAGATGCTCGATGTGTCGATGATTGCCTCGCTCGGTGGTGAATTGAAAGATGGCCAGCTGACGCGTCGCCGGCCTTTCCGCAGCCCGCATCATTCGGCTTCCATGCCAGCGCTTGTTGGCGGGGGCCTTCGCGCCAAGCCCGGGGAAATGGCACTCGCTCATCATGGTGTATTATTCCTTGATGAACTCCCTGAATTTCAGCCCCGTGTGCTGGAAGCATTGCGACAACCAATGGAATCTGGTGAAGCCGTGGTGGCCCGCGCTAACTATCACATCACCTATCCTGCGCGTTTCCAACTGATCACCGCCATGAACCCGTGCAAATGCGGTATGGCTGGAGAACCCGGCCATACGTGCAGGCAGGGCCCGCGTTGTGCAGCCGATTACCAACAGCGCATATCGGGGCCATTGCTTGACCGGATGGACATACAAATCGAATTATCGGCGGTGCGTGCGTCTGATTTAACGCTGCCTGCTCCTAAAGAAAAAAGCGCTGATGTGGCAGTCCGCGTGGCCAAAGCGAGAGTAATTCAACTGCAACGCTTCACAGAATTGGGCCATCCTCATTTACGCACCAATGCGCAAGCCGATGGTGAGGTGCTCGAAGCCATCACAGCCCTTGATGCTGCTGGCACTACTTTGATCCGTGATGCGGCTGATGCGATGAACCTTTCAGCGCGTGGTTATCACCGTGTTCTGCGCGTCGCCCGCACCATTGCAGACCTTGATGGGATTATGAATATCTCACGCCTGCATTTGGCTGAAGCTTTGAGTTACCGCCAAAAGCCAGCGGGGTTACGCCAAGCTGCATAGGCGTTCAGCCTCTGTTTACTGTGATTCAATAGCGTAATCATTTCGCAAGTAAGACATGGCAAAATGCTGTTGAATTTCAGGTGAGTTGTATTGTGTTGCTAATGATCGAGAGACATAAACAAAAAGCACGCCGCGTGTTGACGAATAGCGTTACTAATAAAAAGCTCTCCGTTGCGATAGCTTTGGGTGCAATGATTGCTGGTTTTGCACTGGTTCTGGTTGTTCTCAGCGAAGCTCGTATCGGAAATTTTATATTGGCCAGCGTAACTTTGCTCATTGGCACTATGGCGATCCTTTTGTGTGCAATTCGGGCCATGTATTTGGCTCAAGAGCGCAGGCTGCACCGCATCCTTACGGCCATGACTGCAGCCGAACAGGCGCGCGCCCAAGCCGAAGCCGCATCGCGCGAAAAATCGCGTTTGTTGGCAACGATGAGCCACGAAATTCGAACTCCACTGAATGGTGTGATCGGAATGTTAGGTTTGTTACTTGAAACAAATTTAGATGCCGAACAAAAAAACTATGCCACCACTGCTAATGGTTCAGGCCGAACCCTACTATCAATCATCGATGAAATTCTCGATACGGCCAAGGCCCAGAGTGTTACTTCTCGCACCCAAGTTGATCTTAATTCTCTTGTCGAAAATGTAACCGAACTTCTAGCGCCGCGTGCTCATGCTAAAGGCATCGAAATTTCCGCTTATGTTGGTTCCGAAGTGCCTAAGCTCATTGAAAGTGATGACCTCCATCTGCGCCAAATTTTGTTTAATCTTGCCGGCAATGCAATTAAATTCACCGAGAAAGGCGGGGTCGCCATTGAGGTTCGTATCGACGATCAAAGCCAACTGATCATCAAAATTATTGATACTGGAATCGGCATGACCAATGAAGAAGCGGGCCGCGTCTTCCAAGAATATGTGCAAGCAAATGCTGGTACATCAATCAAGTTTGGTGGAACGGGTCTTGGCCTTACGATCAGCCGAAAGCTTGTGACCGACTTGCGCGGAACAATTGAGGTCACCAGCAAGATTTGCGAAGGAAGTTGCTTTCAAATTACATTTCCCGGCCCTTACGAAAAAATTGAAATCAGCCATAACGCAGTATTGGAAGAACAGCATTATGGATTGGCCTTGCAGTGCGGGGTCAATGCCGATCATCTCGCGCAACGACTGACAGAATTAGGTGCGACCGTAAGCTTCATTAAAAACGCTGAGGGTTTCAATGCGGTTGTCGACCGTGCAAAGTCCAAGTTACAAATCATCAGCGACATTCATTTTGCCCCTCGGATCAAAACATGGGCGCTGCGCAAAAGCAACAAAATGACGCATATTCCAAAAATCTGGGTGATGATGAAGGCCGAAGATCGCCGCGCTAACAAAAACTTTTTTGCAAAACCGTTCGCGGGTTATCTCCTAAAGCCACTACGACGTTCTACATTGCTTGCGCAATTGTCAGACCACGACGGAGATGAGATTCAACAGGCTACTGCAGCTTTGCGGGCAATTGCAACCCGTTCGAAAATCAAGAAAAAACCTCGCGCAGGTCTCTCAATATTGCTGGCCGAAGATAATCCCGTTAATGCGCTTTTGATCAAAACTATGTTGCAGCGGAGCGGCCATAAAATTCATCACGTCAGCAACGGCATTGCGGCTCTTGATTATTTTGATACTAACGCCAAAATTGATCTGGCTCTATTTGATGTTGAAATGCCAAAACTCAATGGCCTTGAAACTACAATGGCCATTCGTCTGCGCGAATTGGAACGACCGTCGAAACAGCCAATTCCTATTTTGGCGCTGACTGCAAATGCGCGTATCGAAGACATAGACGCCTGTCTTGAAGCTGGGATGAACGATCATCTCTGCAAACCCTTTGATCAAGTTGATCTCGAAGAAAAAATTTCCCGATTTATGAGACAAAAATTGGCCGCTTGAGACCCTGAATTACGCGCTCACAAAACAATTCGTGCTGTTGTCATAATTTCGATATAGCTGTTTTGCACGGCAGGTATGCGAAATGAAACTTGAAGAAACCATTTTAAAACGAAGCGCATATAAAATTAGGTTAGCAGCGTCAGTTGAAGAAATTCGGGTCGCACAGAAACTTCGCTATTTGGTTTTTCACCAAGAAATGGGTGCAAAGTTGAGCGCAGAAAACCATTTGGAAAAAATCGAAAGCGATATGTTTGATAGTATTTGCGATCATCTTCTTGTTATCTCCGATGGCAATGAAACACGCACCGAACTCTTCGTTGAGGATGGATCGGTGATCGGCACCTACAGACTTTTGCGGCAAAATGTTGCTTCCCAACATCAAGGTTTTTACAGTCAGTCAGAATTTGATATTGCATCGTTACTCGCGCGAAAACCTAATTTACAATTTTTGGAATTGGGGCGTTCGTGTGTATTGAAGAACTATCGCGGTTCGGCAATTGTCGAATTACTTTGGCAAGGCATTTGGAATTATGTGCGCCAAAACCAAATTGAAGTGATGATTGGATGCGCTAGTTTTGAAGGTGTGGATGTAGACGCTCACCGGGCAACACTTGAGTGGTTGCTCAAAAAAAACATCGCACCTGATGACTGGTTAGTTCGGGCTAAGGCGGGAAGGCGTCTGGATGTCGGGAATCAAGATGGAAAAACAATCGACCTGAAAAGTGTACTTTCCGATCTGCCGCCCTTGATCAAAGGGTATATGAGGCTGGGCTGTTATTTTGGGCGAGACGCCGTCATCGACAATGTTTTTAACACCATCGATGTGCTGGTTATTCTTCCCGTCTCGCAAATAAATCCGCGATACTTTGCACGCTTTGGTGAACCTACCAATTAATATCAAAGGCCGAGATTGCAGCTAGATTGACGATGTCATTGGTGGTCGCCGACATTGAAGCAATCTGCACCGATTTCGAAAGTCCCGTGAGGAGCGGCCCCACAACTGTAACGCCCCCCAATTGCTGCAACATTTTTGTGGAGATCGAAGCAGAATGTGCGGCAGGCATTACCAAAACATTGGCTGGGCCCTTTAAACGACAAAACGGATATTGTGCCATCACCTCTGGCGACAAGGCAACATCAGCTGCCATTTCACCATCATATTCAAAATCCACTTTGCGGCTGTCTAATATCTTAACAGCTCGGCGGACATATTCGGCGCGGTCGCCTTTGGGATATCCGAATGTGGAATATGATAACAACGCGACACGTGGTTCAGCACCAAACCGACGCGCAACACCAGCGGCTTCCTGCGCAATATCGGCTAATTCCTCAGCTGTTGGCAATTCGTGAATGGACGTATCTGCAATAAATACTGTGCGGCCACGGACCAATGCCATTGAAACAGCAATCGGACGATGCTCAGGCTTTGCATCAACGGCGCGGCGCACGCTGTCTAAAGCCACAGCGTAATTGCGGGTCAGGCCTGTCACCATCGAATCGGCATCACCCAGCGCCAACATGCAAGCCCCAAAAATATTACGATCTTGATTGGCCATGCGTTGGCAATCACGCTGTAGAAATCCCTCGCGCTGCAATCTTGAATACAGAAAATCACCATAATCATTGGTGCGCTCAGAAATTCGTGCATTTAAAATTTCCACGTTCTCATGCAGTTCCAGTCCCGAAGCATCAAGAGCATTTTGAATTCTCGCCTCACGTCCAATGAGAATGGCTTTCCCCAAACCTTGTGATGCAAAGCTATGGGCGGCGCGTATCATGCGTTCTTCTTCGCCTTCAGCGAAGATCACCCGTTTAGGGTTGCCTTTCACATATGAGTAAACGTTCTGCAAAGTACCAGCGATCGGATCAAGCCGTGCTGAAAGTTCTGCAGCATAGGCCTCAAGATTTTCAATATTCTTGCGGGCAACACCAGTGGCCATCGCGGCCTTAGCTACGGCTACAGGAATGCGCGAAATCAACCGAGGATCAAACGGAGCGGGGATTAAATATTCACGACCAAAGGAAAGCTTGGAACCATGATAGGCGGCTGCCACTTCGTCTGGCACGTCTTCGCGCGCCAGTTCGGCCAAGGCCTCAGCGGCGGCAATTTTCATCTCTTCATTGATGGTGCGGGCCCGCACATCCAGGGCTCCCCGAAAAATATAGGGAAAGCCCAAAACGTTGTTGACTTGGTTTGGATAATCGGAGCGTCCGGTAGCCATAATGGCATCAGAGCGCACAGAGGCTACGTCTTCTGGTAGAATTTCAGGGTCGGGATTAGCCATCGCAAAAATGATGGGGTTAGGGGCCATGGATTTCACCATGTCTTTGGTTAAAGCCCCCGCAACCGAGAGGCCAAAAAACACGTCGGCACCCTTCATGGCATCCGCCAAGCTCCGCGCCTCAGTTGGAACAGCATGAGCTGATTTCCACTGATTCATACCCTCGAGCCGGCCTTGATAAACCACACCTTTGGAGTCGCAGAGAATTACATTTTCATGTGGCACGCCAAAAGACTTGGCGAGTTCGATACACGCGATGGCGGCGGCACCTGCACCGTTACAAACGAGTTTAAATTTCTTGAGATCACGGCCTGTAATGTGAAGTGCATTGATCAAACCTGCCATTGAAATAATAGCGGTGCCATGTTGGTCGTCATGAAAAACCGGAATATCCATCAGCTCGCGCAGACGCTGCTCAATGATAAAGCAATCAGGAGCTTTAATATCTTCGAGATTGATGCCACCAAATGAAGGGCCGAGATAACGCACGGCGCCGATAAATTCATCGACATCCCTCGTATCAACTTCCAGATCAATGGAATCAACATCAGCAAAGCGCTTAAATAAAACCGCTTTTCCTTCCATCACGGGCTTTGAAGCAAGTGCTCCTAAATCACCCAAACCCAAAATAGCCGTACCATTAGAAATTACAGCAACAAGATTACCCTTTGACGTATAGTCATAAGCGGCATCGGGGTTTTCGGCGATACGCCTCACCGGAACTGCCACACCGGGGCTATAAGCCAAAGACAAATCCCTCTGCGTCGCCATGGGTTTGGTTGGGGTAATTTCGAGTTTTCCGGGCTTACCGCGAGAGTGAAATTGCAGTGCTTCTTCGTCTGTAAAAGAAGGGCGTGCAGTTTTTTGCGGTGGTTTGCTCATGTTCGAAAATCGCCTTTTATCTGGTGTTGCAGCACATTATAGCCGAGTTTTACAATCTTTCAAAAGAGCATTGGCAGATATGGGGTCATTTCTGATATGTGAGCCCCATGGACGCTCGGCCTCAGAATAGCTCTGAAATGCAAAACAACGTTGAGGACAGCGTGGTTACGCCTATGATGGCGCAATATCTGGCCATCAAGGCCAAGCATCAGGATGCATTACTTCTCTATAGAATGGGCGATTTCTATGAGTTATTCTTTCATGATGCTGAAAAAGCTTCGGCAACTCTGGGAATTGCGCTGACCAAGCGCGGCAAACATAAAGGCGCTGACATTCCCATGTGCGGCGTTCCTGTTCATGCCATCGATCAATATTTGCAAAAACTGATCCGGTTTGGGCATCGTGCCGCCATATGCGAACAGATTGAAGACCCGGCTGAATCCAAAAAGCGCGGCGCAAAATCGGTCGTGGCGCGGGATGTGGTGCGCTTGATTACGCCCGGAACTTTGACAGAAGACTCACTTTTAGATTCGAAAGCCCGCAATTATTTGGCGGCACTGACGGCCTTCAAAGGCAGCGGTGAAATGGCTTTGGCCTTTGTTGATATTTCAACGGGTGAATTGGCTGTTGTGGCAACCGACGAGTTTAGACTTGGTGCTGATTTGGCACGGATTAACCCAAGTGAAATACTGTTAAATGACAGCCTGTCTGATGACGCAATGATTTCAGAAGCTCTCAAAATTTCTGGCGGAGCAGTGACTTCCGTCGCCGCCAGTCGGTTTGAAAGTGTTGCGGCTGAACACCGTCTGAAAAGCCATTTCAAAGTTGAAACACTTGACTCCTTTGGTGACTTCCGGCGCATTGATGTGGCAGTACTTGGTGCATTGATTGATTATGTTGCCATCACGCAAGTGGGCCACATGCCCTATTTGCGCCCTCCACGGCGCGAGGCAGCAGATGCTGGACTTTTGATTGATGCGGCAACGCGCAGTAACCTTGAACTCACGCGCAGTTTAAATGGCGAACGAAAGGGCAGTTTACTTTCATGCCTGACTGAAACTGTGACTGCAGCGGGCACAAGGTTGTTGGCCGATGTCGTAGCAAGACCACTCGCTGACGCAGTTTTTATCAATGCACGGCTCGATGTGGTTTCTTATTTTCATAGTAGCGAACAGCTTTGTGAAAATCTCCGCGCTGCGCTCAAATCTATGCCTGATCTAGAGCGAGCGCTGGCCCGCATTACGGCTGATCGCGGGGCCCCTCGCGATCTTGGTGCAGTTCGTGACAGTATTTACGCCTGCAAAAATTTACTTGGTCTTTTGCATTCTCAGCAAAGCTTAATGCAAATGCCAGCTCAACTTACATTACTATCGCGACAGCTCGGTCATGTTTCAGTCAAGTTGGCTGATGAACTTCAACAGGCTTTGTCCAATGAACTTCCAGTGCAGGCGCGAGATGGCGGGTTTATTGCGCGAGGCTATGCCTTTGAGCTCGATGATAATCGCAAATTGCGTGATGACACCCGCCAAGTGATTGCAGCTCTGCAAACGCAGTATGCCGAGCTGAGCGGTGTTAAAAACCTCAAGATCAAACATAACAATATGCTGGGCTATTTTATTGAGGTCACAGCGCAACAAGCCGAAATTTTAAAGCTCTCAGATACTGAACAGCGCTTCATCCACCGTCAAACAATTGCCAGTGCGGTGCGGTTCACCACGATTGAATTAAACGAGTTAGAGCAAAAAATTGCGTTGGCCGCCTCGCGGGTATTGGCGCTTGAGCTTGATATATTCAAAGGCTTTATTGAACAAATAGTCGAACAAAAAGCTGTTTTATCATCGGCCGCAATGTCACTCGCACAGATCGACGTTCATGTAAGCTTTGCTCATGCAGCACGGCAACGGAGTTATGTGCGACCAATCGTTGATAGCGGTTTGAGCTTTCATATTGAAGCAGGCAGGCATCCTATTGTCGAGGAAGCATTGCGGGGCAGTAGCGAGCGTGCCTTTGCGGCTAATGATTGTGATCTGAGTGAGGAGCGTAAAAAACTCTGGCTTCTGACTGGCCCAAACATGGCTGGTAAATCGACGTTTCTGCGCCAAAATGCTTTGATTGCAATTATGGCGCAGATGGGAAGTTTTGTTCCCGCAAAAGCAGCTCATATTGGGGTTGTCGACAGGCTCTATAGCCGCGTTGGTGCTGCTGATGATCTGGCGCGCGGACGTTCAACATTTATGGTGGAGATGATTGAGACGGCGGCCATTCTGAACCAATCTACATCGCGCTCACTCGTCATTCTCGATGAAATCGGGCGCGGTACTGCTACTTATGACGGGCTTTCAATTGCGTGGGCCACACTTGAGCATTTGCATGATGTCAACATTTGTCGTGGGCTATTTGCAACGCACTATCACGAACTGACTGCACTCACGTCGCGCCTTAATCACTTGCATTGCGCAACGATGCAAGTGAAGGAATGGAAGGGCGATCTCATCTTTTTACATGAAGTAGCGGCGGGTTCAGCTGAACGGTCTTATGGCATCCAAGCAGCCAAATTGGCAGGCATGCCGGCACCCGTAATTCAGCGTGCTACTGAAGTTCTCAAACGTTTAGAGCAGGGTCGCAACCAAAATCAAAAATCTAATATGCTTGAAGAGTTACCGTTGTTTTCAGCCAATGCCCAATTGCCAGTAGCGACCGCTCAAACCGACGAATTGCGCGAACGTTTGAAGTCCATTTCACCAGATGAAGTATCCCCACGTGAAGCCCACGCTTTAATCTATGAACTCAAGCAGCTTTTAGATAAACAGAGACGTGATGACGCCTGAACAAAAATTTAGTGACGCACTCGAACAATTAGCAAAGCAAGATGTTTTAGCCACTCGCAATGCTGTGTCGGAGCTGATTAAAATCTACCTTGCAGAATCACGACAGCTGGCAGAGCTGCAACTATTGAAAGATGGTCAAGGGACGCTTTGTGCGGAGCACCTTTCAATTACTGAAGACTCAATCATTCGCAGCGTCGTTGCATTTGCAAGTTCAGAAGTGTTTCCGGGTTTGAAGAGTATTGGCCTTTCCGTGATAGCAGTCGGTGGATATGGCCGTGGCACATTGGCGCCAGGGTCTGACATTGACCTGCTTTTTTTGATGTCGGGCCATGAACGCGAGCGCACGTCCCGCGTTGTTGAATTTCTACTTTATGCACTTTGGGACGCAAGACAAAAAGTGGGCCAAGCTACACGCAGCATTGATGAATGTATCAAGCTTGCGAAAGGCGACAATACGATTCTGACATCTATTCTTGAGGCGCGCTTCATTTGCGGTGAAAAAAATCTTTTCGAGGACTTAGTAACGAGGTTCCGCCGCGATATTGTGCAAACCAGTGCGAGGAAGTTTGTGGCTGAAAAACTGGCGGAGCGTGACCAACGTCATGCCAAGTCTGGTGAAAGCCGCTATGCGGTTGAACCCGATTTAAAAGATGGCAAAGGAGGCCTTCGCGATCTTCACACTTTGTTCTGGATCGCAAAGTTTTTGTTCAATGCAAATTCGACTGAAGAGCTGGCCGAAAAGGGTGCGTTTACACGTGCTGAACTGGCGCAATTCAAAAAATGTGAGGATTTTCTTTGGGCGGTGCGGTGTCATTTGCATTTTATTGCAAAGCGCGGCGAAGACCGTTTGAGTTTTGACCGTCAAGTCGAAATGGCTGAGCGGCTTGGTTACAAAGGGCACCATGGCTTGCGCGATGTTGAGCGCTTCATGAAGCACTATTTTTTGGTTGCCAAAGATGTTGGTGATTTAACGCGCATTTTCTGTGCCAGCTTAGAAGCCAAGCAATTCAAAGATGCGCCGTCACTTTCACGGATGATCGGCAAGTTAATACCTCGCCGTAATGTCGGCATAAAAGGCGATAAAGATTTTAAGGTTGAAAGTGGTCGTATCAGCGTTGTGGATGATGACGTATTCAACCGAAATCCCGTCAACATGCTGCGCATTTTTAAACTTTCAGGCCACACGGGTTTGGAAATCCATCCCGATGCTTTGAAAGATATTCGAAAATCTTTGCGTTTGATTGATGATCGCCTGCGATCTAACCCCGAAGCCAATGCTATTTTTCTGGATATTTTAGCAGCAAGCGTTACTCCCGAAACACTACTGCGCATGATGAATGAAGCAGGTGTTCTGGGTCGGTTCATTCCTGAATTCGGCAGGATCGTGGCGATGATGCAGTTCAGCATGTATCATCACTATACGGTGGACGAACATCTCATACGTTCAGTGGGAGTACTGTCGCAATTGGAGGCAGGCACTCTTACCGGAGACCATCCACTTTCCGTATCCTTGTTTCCAACACTGAAATCTCGGCGCGTTCTTTATGTTGCAACACTTCTGCATGACATTGCCAAAGGACGACAGGAGGATCATTCCATTGCGGGTGAACGGATCGCGCGTGAAATTTGCCCGAAGCTCGGATTGAGTGAAGCAGAGACTGACACTGTCGCATGGCTCATTCGTTATCATTTGCTGATGAGTGAAACATCACAAATGCGCGATTTGAACGATTTCAAAACCATTCTTGATTTCACCTCGATTGTGCAAAGCCCCGAACGGTTAAAACTCTTATTGATTCTCACTGTGGCTGATATTCGCGCGGTCGGCCCCGGTGTGTGGAATGGTTGGAAAGGTCAACTTCTTCGCACCCTATATGGTGAGGCTGAACCCGTTCTCAGTGGCGGGCACACGGCGGTTTCGCGCAAAGAACGCGTGGTTGAAGCGCAAGCACAGTTTTTGCAAAATTATCCGACTTGGAGCGAAGCACAACAAAAGAAAGCAACCTCCCGCCATTATGATGCCTATTGGCTTAATGTTTCGGTGAACCGACAATTACGTCACCAAACCCTGATTGATAAAGCCACCGAACGCGAAGCTGCAACGGACATTCATATGGATGCATTTGCCGCCATAACGGAAATCACCGTCTATACGCCAGATCATCCGAGGTTATTGGCGCTGGTCACTGGCGCTTGTGCGGCTGCAGGGGCCAATATTATTGGAGCGCAGATATTTACAACAAATGACGGCATGGCGTTGGACACAATTTTGCTGCAACGAGAATTTTCTGGTGAAGAGGATGAACGCAGGCGTGCTCTTCGTGTTTGTGATTCCATAACCAAAACCTTGACTGGGCAATTGCGTTTGCGTGATGCTTTGGCAGGCGCACAACAAGCAGAAGGTCGCGCTAAGGCCTTTAGTGTAGCACCGCGTATTATCATCGATAATACGTCTTCTAACAAACACACGGTTATTGAAATTAATGGTCTTGACCGCGTTGGTCTATTACATGGGCTAACGGAAGCGCTGTTTCACCTTAATTTGAATATAGCCTCGGCCCATATCGTGACCTATGGCGAGAAGGCTATTGACGTTTTTTATGTCACAGATTTGATGGGGGCAAAGATTGAAAGCAAGCAACGACAAGCGACCATTGAAAAGTCTTTGTTAGCGGTTTTGATGCCAGCGCTTGTTGAACTGAAAGTCAGCGCTTGATGCAAAGTTTGGATTGATAAAACCAATGTCACTGTTCAAATCGGCTGCAAAGGTTGCGGGCTTCACGACGATCAGCCGTGTTCTAGGCTTTGTGCGCGATCAATTGGTGGCCTTTACTTTGGGCACGGGAGGCATTGCTGAAGCATTTTTTATTGCACAGCGCTTTCCTAATCTATTTCGTACTTTGTTTGCCGAAGGTGCATTTAACTCCGCGTTTGTCCCTATTTTTGCTAAACGCATCGAAGGTGAAGGGCCAGAGGCCGCGCATAAATTTGCCCAAGAGATCTATTCAGCATTGTTGGCCTGGATGATTTTTTTCACGGGCGCTGCGATGCTATTTATGCCGTGGCTTATCTATGTGATTGCTTGGGGCTTTGCCGGTTCACCTGAAAAATTAGCACTGACAACAAAGCTCACCGTTATTTGCTTTCCTTATCTGTTGTTCATGTCGCTGACGGCCTTGCAAGGCGGTGTGTTGAATAGCTTGCACAAATTCACTGCGGCTGCAGCAGCGCCCATCTTACTCAATTTGGTGATGATCGCATCTAACGTTGTCGCTTGGTATTTTGGCACGGGTAACACTGAAACCACTGGCTATATTTTTGCGTGGGGGCTGACACTTTCGGGAATAGCGCAATTTCTGCTTCTGGTCTTTGCATGTCGCCGCGCCGGAATGAGCCTTATTCCAAATTGGCCTCAGTTCACACCTGATGTTAAAATGGTGGCCAAACGCAGTGTGCCCGGCATTATTTCTGGCGGCATCATGCAGATTAATTTGCTCATCGCTTCGCAAATTGCCACTGGCCTGCCGCAAGCCGTGGCTAATCTTTATTATGCCGAACGGCTTTATCAATTACCATTAGGCATCATCGGTGTTGCCGTTGGTGTAGTTTTGTTGCCGACCCTTTCGCGCAAATTACGCGCAGGCGATGAGGCGGGTTCATTGGAGACCAGCAACAGGTCATTGGAACTTTCGCTGTTTCTCACCCTTCCAGCAGCTGCCGCGTTGATCACAATTGCTGTGCCGATTCTGCATACAGTGTTTGAACACGGCGCATTCAAATATGCTGATACGTTGGCGGTTGCCCCCGCCGTCATGGCTTTTGCAACAGGTCTTCCAGCATTCGCGCTCACGAAAGTGTTTCAGCCAGGCTTCTATGCCAGAGAGGATACGTCAACACCAATGCGGTTTTCGATCATATCGGTTGTTGTGAACATCGTGTCGAGCTTGGTGCTCTCACGATATTATGGTCATGTTGGGATTGCCATCGGAACGAGTCTGGCTGCTTGGACAAATGCTATTCTGCTTTATGTACAACTCAATCGAATGAGTCATTTTAACTTTGATGCACGCGCCAAACAGCGTTTGCCCTTAATCATTTTATCGGCGCTGTTTATGTCTGGCGTATTGATATCTGGATATTGGCTGCTGAGATGGAATTTTGCAGAAGAAACGAGTTTTATTCACTCTCTGTGGGGGTTGGTTCTACTCGTCGCCATTGGAATTGGCAGTTACTTTGCAATCGCTCAAGTCATAGGGGCTTTTAAAATCTCTGAACTCAAAGCCGCTATGAAGCGATAATTCAGTCTTTTCAAACGCTCCAGTTGCGGGCATAAGCGCCGCATCTTATTGGAAAGTTTTTACGATGACCATATTCACCCCCCGCGTTTTTTCAGGCATGCAGCCCACAGGCAATTTGCACCTTGGCAATTATCTGGGTGCCATGTTGAACTGGGTAAAGATGCAGGAAACAAATGAGTGCATCTTTTGTGTGGTTGATATGCATGCCATTACCATGTGGCAGGAGCCAAAAGCATTGCGCCAAGCGACGCGCGATGTGACGGCGGCTTATATTGCCTGCGGTCTTGATCCCAAACGCTCGATTATTTTTAATCAGTCTCAAGTGCAAGAACATGCTGAGCTGGCATGGATTTTCAATTGCGTGGCGCGTCTTGGTTGGTTGAACCGCATGACGCAGTTTAAGGACAAAGCTGGCAAGGACAAAGAGCAGGCGTCGGTCGGGCTTTATGCATATCCCAATTTAATGGCTGCCGATATTTTGGCCTATAAGGGCACGCATGTGCCCGTGGGCGAAGACCAGAAACAGCACTTGGAATTGGCACGTGATATCGCACAAAAATTTAATGTTGATTTTGCAGAATCGATTGCTGAGAATGGGTTTGGAGATGTTTTCTTTCCGCTAACAGAACCAATGATCACAGGAACAGCGACCCGTGTTATGTCACTCCGTGACGGCACAAAGAAAATGTCGAAGTCTGATCCTTCTGATTTATCGCGGATCAATCTGATGGATTCAGCTGACGACATTGCCAAGAAAATCCGTAAAGCCAAGACTGATATGGATGCCTTGCCATCCGAAGTGGCGGGTCTCAAAGGCCGTCCCGAAGCTGAAAATCTGGTCAATATTTTTGCGGCACTGAATAATGAAACCAAAGAGCAGGTTTTGGCGCAGTTCGGTGGTGGGCAGTTTTCGGGATTGAAGAATGCTCTTGCAGATTTGGCCGTGGCCAAGCTTTCGCCAATTGTTGGTGAAATCACGAGATTGCAGGGCGATCCATCTCATGTCGATGTCATTTTAGCTGATGGTTCAAATCGTGCGCGGACCATCGCCGCCCCGATTTTGCGCGATGTGCGGAAAATTGTTGGATTTATTGGGTCGTAACTGGCTCTTTAAATCCGCCTTCAACAGGCCTATATGGATATCCGAGAGGATTACTCATGTTTATTCAAACCGAAGCCACACCAAACCCAGCAACTTTAAAATTTATTCCGGGCAAACCTGTTTTGCCGGGGTCAACGCGCGAATACAAAAAAGCGTCAGATGCTTTGGAATCGCCCTTGGCTGAAAAGCTGTTCAGTGTTTCTGGTGTTGCAGGTGTATTTTTGGGCCATGATTTTATAACCGTCAGCAAAGGTGTTGGCGAATGGCAGCATTTGAAGCCAGCTATTCTGGGCCTCATCATGGATCATTATGTTTCGGGTGCGCCAATTCTCGTGGGCGAAGACCAAACAGAAATTCAAGGTGATGAGTTTTTTGCTGAAGAACATGGCGAGATTGTAAAAACGATCAAAGACCTTCTCGACACGCGTGTGCGCCCTGCTGTGGCGCAAGATGGTGGTGATATTACCTTTAAAGGTTTTAAAGAAGGTATTGTGTATTTGAACATGAAAGGCTCCTGCGCTGGTTGCCCATCATCAACCGCCA
>JAYVPZ010000426.1:0-16254 GCA_043757105.1 Aestuariivirga sp.
GGGAACTTGGATCGAGCCATACGGATAGCAAGCATCAACGATATTTGATGGATCGCTGCCCGCACCAAAGGGCGGTTCACGCGGCACAAACTCAAGCGGTCGCCCACCTTTGAAGCGATAGCCAATGCGATCAGCCTCAGGTGCCACCTTCCATGTATCGGCTAGAAAATTCTTGCCCGCTTCCGCCGTGATGCGGTGCCAATAAAGCCCCGGCAACATGCGAAGCTCCGCCGGATTTCCCGGAAGCCCGCGCAGCTTATGAGCAACTGCACGACCTTCTTTCGCAGCCCTGCCCTTGCCAATCGGCAGCTTGTCACCCTCCGCCAATTTGCGGCCCTGATAGCCACCAAGTGTCCCCAGCGTGTAAGTGGAGCGTGATCCCAGCACCACCGGAACATCGACGCCGCCGGAGATAGCGATATAAGCGCGGGCACCTTTTTTCAGATAATCAAATGAAAGCACTTGCCCCTTCTTCACTTTGAAGGAGGTCCAAGTTTCACAAGGCGTTCCATCCAGCTTCGGCGGAAGTTCGGCGCCCGTCACAGCCACTGTTGCATCAACACCAAACTCCAACTCGGGGCCCATAAACACGGCCTCAAGAACCGCAGCGCCTTCCTTGTTGCCCACAAGAAGATTAGCCGACGCCAGCGCATGCCTGTCCATGCCGCCCGAAATTGGAATGCCAATGTGATAATAGCCAGGCCTGCCCAAATCCTGCACGGTGGTTGAAAGACCGGGTTTCAAAACTTTAACGACCATTTAAAGCCCCCACCAGTTTTGCGTTGTAACCATCAATATCTTTTTGGAAATCCGCCAGCGAGAAAGTCACATCCTTCATGCGCGGCATAAACTTTCCTTTCTCCACATCAATCACCGTTTGATCATATTCCGCGCGGTCAATCGGTTTCCATTTCACAATATCGCCCGGCTTGAATAAACACATAAACTCTCTGAGGTATTTGATCTTCTGATTGGGATCATAAATCGGCATCGGCGTAATCCCAAACATTTGATAGCCACCAGCGCCGCGTACCGAATAGATGCAACCAAAGCAACCGCCATGACCCACAGTCAGTTTCGGCGTATCAGTACGAGGCCGTAAATATTTAGGCGATTGAATTTGCCGCTGGCGTTCCACCATTTGATACAGAAACGGCAAGCCCGCCACAAAGCCTACCATCGAAACAAACCATGGCGCGCTGGAATGCGCCTTCACAAAACCGTCCACACCATCCAGATCATTAATCCGCGCGGTGTATTCAATATCAGTCGATGTCGGGTCTTGATGGCGCTCGCGGAATTTCATCAGCGTTTCATGCGTCCACGGATCATTATACAAAACCGGAATTTCGATGATGCGAGTCTTAAGTGTGGATTTAGATTTGCTAGCCACTTTCTCGATGGCTTTGAGTTCCTTCATCATATCCGCAGGCTTGATCACATCGGGATCAAACTTGATTTGGAACGAGGCATTGGCCGGACAAATTTCAGTCACACCCTTGATCTTGGCTTTCTTTACTGCAGTGGTGATTGACAGCGATTTGAAAAAAGCTTCGAGAGACATTTCTTCGTCGCACTCCACGAAAATATGTTCATCACCGCCATATGAATATCTGGTTTTCATTTGTGGGCCACCTTCATCATGAAACTAATCGTCCGGCATTCTGCTCAAGCCAAGGCTCAAGCCAGCGGGTATGAAAATTCGCGTTTTGCACATCGGCATCGCTCGCCAGCAATTGGTGCAAAGGTTTGGTTGTTTTAATACCGCCAACTTCAAGCTCATTCAGCGCGTGTGCCATCAGCGCAATCGCCTCAGCTCGGGTTTCAGCCCATACAATCAACTTGCCCAGCAGCGAGTCATAAAACGGCGGCACTTGATAGCCTTCAAACAACATCGTATCAAAACGTGTGCCCGCCCCATTTGGAATTTTCAGCGATGTTATGGTTCCAGGATTAGGCATGAAGTTTTTGGCTGGGTCTTCAGCATTGATACGCACTTCGATTGCGTGGCCCTTCATCTTCAAATCAGATTGTTTAAATCGCAGCGGCTCGCCGCCCGCAATGCGGATCATCTCTTGTACCAGATCAATGCCGGTGATCATTTCAGTCACGGGGTGCTCGACCTGAATGCGGGTATTCATTTCGATGAAATAAAATTCTTGAGTTTTATCGTCGAAAAGAAATTCCAAGGTGCCAGCACCGGAATAGTTCACAGCCTCGGCCAGACCCACAGCTGATTTGCAAAGCTTCTCGCGCACTGTTTGCGGCAAAACGGCCGACGGCGCTTCCTCCCAAACTTTCTGGCGGCGCCTTTGAAGCGAACATTCTCTTTCAAAACAATGAATTGCGTTTGTTCCATCGCCTAAAATCTGAACTTCAATATGCCTTGCGCGCTCAATCACTTTCTCAAGATAAAGCCCACCATCGCCGAATGCCGCCTGCGCTTCTGCACTGGCTTGCGGCATCAGCTGTTCAAACTCTTCCATATTTTGCGCAATGCGAATGCCGCGCCCGCCGCCACCTGCTGCGGCCTTAATCATAATTGGAAAGCCAATCTTGCCAGCCAAAACACGCGCTTCATTCAAATCATCGATGCGGCCATCAGAACCCGGCACACAAGGAACACCCGCCGCCTTGGCCGCATTACGCGCCGCCACCTTGTCACCCATGGTGCGAATGGCATCACCCGACGGGCCAACAAACTTTAACCCCGCCGCTACAACAGCATCAGCAAATCCTGCATTCTCCGCTAAAAACCCGTAGCCAGGATGAACCGCATCGGCACCCGACTGTTTGGCCGCCGCAATGATATTTGCAATATTCAAATAAGATTTCGCCGCATGGGGCGGACCTATGTTCACGGCTTCATCAGCCATTTTCACCGCCAGCGAATCCCCATCCGCCGCACTGTGAACTTGAACTGTCTTGATCCCAAGTGCCTTGGCCGCGCGAATAATGCGCACTGCAATTTCACCACGATTGGCAATCAGCAGTTTTGAAATCGGCATGGGCTTAAGCCATCTCAACCAAAATCTGGCCGGCCATCACCGGTTCTTCATTTTCGGCAACAAAACTTTTAATCTTGCCTGCCACTTCAGCTTTCACTTCACTGAAAGTCTTCATCACTTCAATCAACCCAATCACATCACCCACCGCCACAGTGTCACCGTCAGATTTATAATTGGGCTTATCAGGTGCAGGCCGACGATAAAATGTTCCGGGTAGCGGAGAGAGAATTTCTTTGGCCATAACAGTCCTCGTTCAATCTAAATAAGGTCTAACAGCGGCACGCACAGCTTTAACCAGTTCCACCGCATTTGGCGTATCCGAATGCACACAAATCGAGTCTGCACGGACTTGAACATCATTTCCAGCCACAGTGCGCACAACGCCTTGTGTTACAGCGCGTAAACATTTTTCCGCAACACGCGTTGGGTCTTCAGCCACGTGATCGCGGGTGATGATCAATCCGCCCGCTTCGTTGTAATCGAGATCAGCATAGACTTCAGACACCAATTTGTGCCCACGTTCTAAATATATTTTCTCGTGGCACGTGTTGATCATGCCCAGCAATGGCACTTTAAAAACATCCGCAGCATCACAAACCGCATGTGCCATTTCTTCCATGCGGGCCGCCATGCCGTAAAGTGAACCATGGGGCTTGATATGATTGAGCTTTAGTCCTTCGGTATCGAGAAAGCCTTTCAACGCGCCAACTTGATAGATAATGCAGTTGGTCAATTCCTCGCGGCTGATTTTCATCTCTCGCCTGCCAAAGCCTTGAAGGTCAGGCAATGAAGGATGGGCACCCGCTTTTACGCCATGCTGCTTGGCCAAGCGCACGGTGGTGCGCATGTGATTGAAATCAGAGCCATGAAATCCGCAAGCAATATTAGCCAGATCAATATGCGGCATGATGCCACCATCGTCACCAAGCTTATAAAGACCAAACCCCTCGCCCATGTCACAGTTGATAACTGTCACTGTAAGCTCCTTTTCTATAGGTTTGCAGGATTCTTAAGATTTGTAAAATTGTAATTTTATCACTTAAGGAGAAACCGAGCTTGAAATAAACTCAGCCTCAAGCAAAGCTGGTGGCGGGAGAATTTGACAATGTCCAAACTGCCGAAACTGAATATGCAAACAGCCATCATCGGCTCAGGCTTTATCGGCCGCGCTTGGGCAATTAGTTTCGCGCGGGCCGGGGCACAGGTTCGGCTCTGGGATCATGCCGTTGGAGCAGCAGAAAAAGCTGTTTCTTATATCTCTGCTGTGTTGGAGGATTTGGCGCATTATGATTTGCTCAATGGCCAAACCCCTGCGCAAGTGATTGCACGTATTGAATCTGTAAAACATATTGGTGAAGCCCTTGAACTTGCAACGTACGTCCAAGAAAACACACCTGAAAATATTGAGACCAAAATTGCCGTTTTCAAACAGCTTGATGAAATTGCTCGTGTTGATGCCATACTTGCCAGTTCAACATCAGCTTTATTGCCATCACGTTTTACTGAAAACCTCAAAGGTCGTGCGCGTTGCCTAGTCGTCCATCCTATTAATCCACCTTATCTTATTCCTGCTGCCGAAGTTGTTCCAGCACTTTGGACGAGTCCAGAAGTGGTGGAACGCACACGCCAGTTTTTGGTTGCTGCTGGTCACGCACCCTTGGTGATGAAGAAGGAACTTGATGGCTTCATCATGAACCGGATGCAAGGCGCACTTCTCGAAGAAGCTTTCCGATTGGTTTCCGATGGCTACGCGAGTGTTGAAGATATTGACATAGGCATCCGCGATGGACTTGCTCTGCGGTGGTCATTCATGGGGCCGTTTGAAACCATGGACCTCAATGCACCAGCTGGTGTTCGCGACTATGCCGAGCGCTACCAAGGCATATATGCAAATTTGTTCCCACAAATGCAGCGCCGTGTTGATTGGGTCGGGCCTGTGATGGAAACAGTTGAACCCGAACGCCGCAAAATTCTACCCGCTAACAAATTGCAGGAGCGTCAACTATGGCGGGATAGAAGGCTTATGGCGTTGGCCGCCCATAAACGCCGTGCTGCAAAGGAAATCGGCTAAAGCTGAACACCCTTAGTCAATGCACCGTCAATCACCAGATTGGTGCCCGTGGTAAAGCTTGAGGCAGGGCTGGCGAGGAAGACGATGCCGCGCGCGATTTCATCTGGCTTTGCCATGCGTCCTGTTGGGTTCATAGACATTGCGGCCTTGAACAAGTCGGGCAAATTCTTTTCTATCATTTGCCATACTCCGCCGTCAAAATAAGTATTGCCGGGAGAGACGGAATTGAAGCGGATGGGTTGGCCCGCATGTTTTAGGGCCATAGATTGCGTGTAATGCACCAGTGCCGCTTTAAAGGCACCATAGGCGTGGCCCGTGAAATCAATTTCACGACCCGACACCGACGACACCGTTACGACAGAGCCGTGCTTAGATTTTTCAAGACTCGGCATTGCGGCATTCACGGCGTGCACCGTGTGCATCATATCAACTTCGAAGGCCTTCTGCCATGAGGCTTCTTCGTCTTGCACCGCAAGAGCTGAAACATTTGCTACGACAATATCAATTCCGCCTAGTTTTTTTGCACTGTCAGTAACGAATTTTGCAAGAGCTGCCTTATCGGCGACATCGATTGCTTCGCCATATGCTGTCACGCCCATTTTCATCAGTGCACTGATGGTTTCTGCAACTTCATCTTTGTTGCGCGCACAAACCGAAACATGGCATCCTTCTGCGGCAAGCAAATTCGCCGTGCTGCGGCCGATGCCTTTAGTTCCGCCAGTAATAACAGCGCGAAGGCCTTTAAGTCCGAGATCCATGTTTTGCTCCTATTGATTGAGATATGATTTAAGCATGGAAGCGCCAAGTGTATATTTCGGATCAACCATATTGCCCACGCGAACACGGCCCGCTTGAGTGCACAGAAAATAAGCTTCAAGCTCGTCCATGCCAAAATCCGCCGCCAGCCAGCGCACCAATTCGCGGTATGCAATCCGTGCGGCATCTTCCATGGGCCGTGCTGAGCCGATGCACATGATCATGTCTTTGGATTCAAGGCGCGGCCAACCGATTTGCCATTTCTTAATGAGGTCAACTTGAAGAACGGTGGTCGAGGGAATTTCAACAGCCACACCACAAAGCTCGCCATCACCTTGCCTTCCATGGCAATCGCCCACGTAAAGGTATGCACCTGGCAAATTGACTTGGAAATATACAATATTGCCTGGTGCCACATCAGGCAAATCCATATTGCCGCCCCAATAATCGGGCTGCAAAGATGAAACAGCTTCGATTTCGGGAGAAACCCCAAGCGTGCCAATGAAAGGCTCATATGGCAAAGTAATGCGATCATTGAACTTTACGCCTGCTTCGCTCACATGATATTTCATCACGCGCTCAGGAAGCGGCGGGTTGAGCATAGCGGTTGCGCCATTCGATACCAGACCTCCAAATTCGGGGATCAGTGCCGAAGTGCCAACAGGCTGAGGCCCGCGCGGAACAATCGAACGGATATGCACCGCCAGCACGTCCCCCTTTTCTGCGCCTTCAACAAAAATCGGGCCGCATTGCGGATTGACATAAGGCATGTTGAGCTTTTGCGATGGCAGATCATTTACAGTTTTGATCGCCCCGCCAAACGCATCCTCGGTTTCAACCTCAACGACATCACCCGGCTTGATCGTCAGCGTCGGCTTGGCATAAGGACCGTAGACATAATGAAAGGCGCCCTGCTTTTCCAGCGAGAGAACATGCCAGGCACCGGCTTTGCCTTTAGCAACAGCCTTGCGGCCCATGTAACTCTCTGAGATCCAATCAACCATGATTTTGATTTTCCATCTTGCAAAACAAACGAGCAATCTATGGTGTTAAACTCGTCCGTAAATTCGATTTAGTCAATGGGCTTTGAAAGATGAAATATGCAACTCATCGCAGTGTCGGATTAGAAGACGATTTAAGTTTAGCCCGCATTGAACTGAGGCAAGCATTTTAAGAAGGCAGCCAGAATAGGTTTTTCGGCGTCGGCTTGGCGGTAAGCGATATAGTGGTTGGAGATGAAATTGTAAGTGCGCGGTTTGATGGCACGCATCAAGCCGTCTTTGATCCAACGTTGCGCGTAATGATCGGGGAGAAAGCCAATGAAACTGCCAGACAGAATCATCATTAATTGCGCTTCCATTTGCACAACCGAGGCGCTGGCGCGGGGATGGCCCACCCTGTAAAGATCATCAAATTGACGATAGCCTCGCACTGAAAAACGCGCGGTGTGCAAATGCTGCTGCGTGATGGCGGCATCACGCATCGTAAAAAATGTATGGTCTTTTCCGCAATAGAGCAAATGCGGTTCTGCATAAAAATTGCGGTAGATAATACCAGGCGCTTTTTGTGTGAGAGGGCCGATGACGATATCGCGGTCACCGTCGGTCAAGCGGTGCTCAAGTTCGGACGGGATGCCCAGAAACAGATCTACAAAAATATCAAAATCGGGTTTCATCAAACGTGCAATCATTTTCTGTATGCCGAGTTGCGTGCTAGTGAAGACACCTTCTGAAACACCCAGTTTCAAGCGCCCGGTTAAGCTGCCGCTGGCAGAAGAAACGCGCGATTGAAAGTCATCAATGTCTGAAAATAGCTTATGCGCCGCGTCATAAGTCGCCTGCCCCACATCAGTCAGGCGAAACTTGCGGCGGCCGCGCAGACAGAGCTGTGCACCGATGCGCTTTTCAAGTTCGGAAAGATGTGTGCTCAACGTGGATTGCGAGAGATTGAGTGTGATCTGCGCTTCAGCAAATCCACCTGCATCTGCCAACACCACGAATACACGCAAAAGTCTAAGATCAATGTTATCAAGGTGGCGCATCGTTGAATTCTCCTTGAGTGATTTTACATTGATAACTTTAGATATATCAATCCAAAAATTTCGATAGATTTAAATACGCAGTGTGCCAACAATCGCAGCTAGCCAAGAAAAACCCACGGAGAATTGAATATGAAAAATCTAATTGCAGGCGCAGCAGTGATGGCGCTTTTTGCAACCGTCAGCCAGGTACAATCTGCCGAAACCATCCACATGTTGGCGCCCACTTGGCTTGGTTTTGCACCTGTGCATGTTGCCAATGATATGGGCTGCTTCAAAGCCGAGGGACTTGAGGTTGATTATAAGTTTGAAGATGACCGTGGCAACGTCATGGCGGCTTATGCGCGCGGCGATATCGATGTTGATATGCGCACTGTAGGTGAGCATCAAGGCCGGCCGCGCGATGAAAAAACGCCAGGCGTGATTATCGGCACGATTGATGAATCAGTTGGCGGTGACGGCGTAATCACAGATGGTTCGATCAAAACAATTGCCGATCTTAAGGGCAAAACTATTGCGGTAGAGCCAAACATTCCAGCACGGCTACTTTTGCAAATGGAATTGAAGAAGGCAGGCCTGACTCTCTCCGATTTAAACATTAAGGATATCGCCACAGCAGATACCGGTGCCGTTTTTGCGGATTCATCCATTTCGGCTATAGCAACCTATGAACCCTTTATGTCGCAAGCGGTCAAGGCTACGACTTCCCGCGCTGGTGCGCGCGTGATGTTCTCATCCAAAGATTATAAGGGCATTATTATTGATGTGATCACAGCGCGCCAAGAAGACTTGGCTGCTAAGCCAAAGAAATATGCCAGCTTCCTCAAATGCATTTATAAGGCGATTGATTTTGCAGCAGCTGAGCCTGACAAATATGCGGCAATGGCCGCACCTCACTTTCAGCTGAAGCCGGAAGAAGTGAAAGACACTTTGACATCAAGCTTGGCCTATACGAGTTTGGCTACTGCGCAAGATTATCTGGGCAAGCCTGGTGCGCGGGGCAAGTTGCATGATATTTTTGATACGGTGATGCAGCTCAATCTCGATAACAAAGCTGCTGATAACAAGCTGGATTCAAATCAGCAGATCGACAATGCGGTGATCAATACTGTAACACCTTAATCATCAACTTCGGCGGTGGAGATTTATAATAATGTGGGCTGAGCTGTTCAAATTTCGCGGGAAAGGCTCAGCTCGCAGTGAATTCTTGATTGGCGCCGTTGCAGCGCTTTTTCTCGTGGCCTTGTGGGAGGCGTCTAGTCGCGTTGGCTTCGTGTCTCCGCAATTCCTGCCGCCACCAAGTCGTGTTCTCGTCGCACTTTGGGAGATGACGACCCAGCAAAGCCTGCTGTGGCATGCGATGATCTCTTGCCTGCGCGTGTTATTGGCTTTTGCAATTGCAGCCGCGATGGCCATTCCGATTGGCATCTTGATGAGCAGCTACCGCATTATTGGCGCATCGCTTGAACCAGTGATTGATTTTATCCGCTATCTCCCTGTTCCAGCGCTAATCCCACTTTCGATCATTTGGTTTGGTGTTGGCGAAACTACAAAGATTTTCTTGCTGTGGCTCGGAACTTTCTTTCAATTGGTGCTGCTGGTGGCCGATGATATGCGTCGTGTGCCGCATGAATATGTTGAAATTGCCTACACACTCGGCGCCAAACCACCTCAAATCTTGCGCGACGTGGCCTTACGCTTCATGGGCCCAACATTGTTGGATAGTCTGCGCATAACATTGGGCTGGTGTTGGACTTATTTGGTGCTGGCTGAGATCGTGGCGGCTGATACTGGCCTTGGCTATGTGATTTGGTCTGCGCGGCGCTATGTGAAAACGCCTGAAGTTATGGCGGGTGTTGTGTTGATCGGTGTGATCGGTTTGATCACAGATCAGTTGCTGCGCGCGCTGCATCGGCGGATGTTTAAATATGTCTGACGCCAATTATTTGACATTTAAAGATGTGACGAAAACCTTCGGCAAAGTTCCGGTGGTTTCAAAAACATCGCTTGCCATAGAACGAAGCTCGCTAGTGGTATTCTTGGGCCCCTCTGGCTGTGGCAAAACAACATTGATGCGCATGGCGGGCGGACTAGACACACTTAGCTCCGGTTCGATCTATCTCGATGAAAAAGAAGTTAAAGGCCCGGATCGCAGCCGTGGCATGGTTTTCCAATCCTATTCTTCATTCCCGTGGCAAACGGTCGAAGGCAATATTGAATTTGGCATGCGCTACCGTGATGATCTTTCAGCTACACAACGCGCCGAACGGGTGCAACATTATCTGCGCCTCATCGGACTAGAAGATTTCGCTAAGTCTTACCCTAACAAAATCTCCGGCGGCATGCGCCAGCGCGTAGCCATTGCCCGTAGCTTGGCCGCCGGTTCCGATGTCCTGTTAATGGATGAGCCCTTCGGCGCACTTGATGCCTTAACGCGCGAGCGTTTGCAGGTGGAGCTGCGGCAAATTCAAAACGAAGAATCAAAGACCATCATCTTCGTCACCCATGATGTAGAAGAGGCAGTGTTTCTTGCTGACCGTATCATTCTATTTTCCGCGCGGCCTGCGCGGATTTTACAAGATATTGATGTGACTAAAGCACTTGGCAGCAAGCGCACATTGGAAGTTCGTGAAGGCAAACAATTCTTTAAATTGAGAAATGAGGTTTTGCACATGATCCGGCATGAGACGGGCGATCATTGATGAGTGGAACATTCAAAAATAAGACTGTTATTATAACGGGCTCAAGCCGTGGCATTGGGCTTGGCATCGCCAAAGGTTTTGCCGCAGCTGGAGCCAATCTCATATTGATTGCGGATGATGCGGCTGTCGTCGACGTTGCAAAATCAATTGGAGCAAAAGGCGTGGTCGCCGATATCACCGATGCGTCAGCGATAGATGGCGTTCTTGCCTCACTCACCAGCATCGATGTTCTGATCAATAATGCGGGTTTAGAGCGCCTCACGCCCCTGACTGGCGATGATGAAGAGAGCGAAAGATTGTTCAAGTGCATCATCGAAATTAACATTATCGGAACCCAGATCGTAACCCGTCGGGCTCTGAAGAAAATGCCTCATAGCAGTTCAATTATCAACACCGCTTCGATCTGGGGCCGCGTGGCCGAGCCGTTGTTTGGCGCTTATGTCGCTTCTAAACACGCCATCATCGGCCTAACCAAAACCTGGGCCAAAGAGCTGGGCCCTAGAGCGATCAGGGTCAATGCTGTTTGCCCCGGATGGGTGCGCACCGAAGCTTCAATGCGGTCTCTCAGCCTCATGGCAGAGCGGCGCAAGATGAGTGAGGATGATCTTTTGCAGAGCATTGTTGGTGCGCAAGCACTTGAAGGGTTGATGGAGCCTGAAGACATGGCAGATACTTATTTATTTCTGGCCTCTGATGCGGCACGCAATATTACCGGCCAGTCTTTGGGCGTTGATCGCGGAGAACTGCCATGGTGAATGAGTTTCAAGGCAAACGCGTACTTGTCACTGGCGCTGCCAACGGCATTGGGCAAGCGATTGCAAATATGTTCGTGAAGAATGGCGCGAAAGTTGTTGGTCTTGATATAACCGAACAAACCGAGCCCTATAAAATTCTCCGTTGCGATTTGCGGAATGAAACCGAGATCATCCAAACTGTTGCTAAAGCAATAGAACTTCTGGGCGGCCTTGATATTCTGGTCAACAATGCAGGTATCATGCAGGAAGCAAAGATTGCTGATATTACGGCTGATATGATCGACAAGCATTTCTCAGTGAATGTGCGCGGCCCAATCTTGGTCACACGCGAAGCTTTGAAACATCTGCGGCCCGGTGCGCGTATCATCAACATCGCATCAGAGCTTGCCTATCTTGGTCGGCAAGCAGCTTCGGTTTATGTTGCTTCAAAAGCAGCAGTCCTCGGCCTCACGCGGTCTTGGGCACGCGAACTCGCCCCGCATATTCTCGTCAATGCCGTCGCACCCGGGCCAACAGATACAACGCTGCTCAGTTTTGAAAAAATGAGCGATATGCAAAAATCGCTCGAAACAGCACATCCTCTGGGCCGCATTGGCAGGCCAGATGAAATCGCATCAGCAGTATTATTTCTGGCCGGTTCTGGGGCCACATTTTTCACAGGCCAATGTCTTGGCGCAAATGGTGGAGCTGCAATGTTATGACAAAATCTGTTTTTTATGCTGACCATACTTGGGCTGAAGTTGAAAAGCGCATCGTCGAAGGCACGCCCATAATTTTGCCTGTGGGCTCCACCGAACAACATGGCCGCCACATGGCGCTCAATGTCGATGTGGTTCTGCCTACATCAATTGCCGAACGCGCTGCACATAAAATTGGCGCACTAGTGGCGCCAACCATTGCCTACGGTTATCGTTCCCAACCGCGTTCGGGTGGCGGCCAAATTTTTCCCGGTACGTTAAACCTAACCGCACACACCTATTCGCTCGTGGTGCGCGATGTGCTCACCGAATTGTTTCGCCATAAGGTGCGCAAGATCATTGTGCTCAATGGCCATTTTGAAAATATTTGGCCGACGATTGAAGGTATTGAGCTGGCTTTGGACAGCATCGGCCGCGACCGCTGTGATGGACTCAAGGTAATTCGCATTGATCATTGGGAATTGGTGAAACCGGAAACGTTGACCCGCGTGTTCCCACATGGCTATCCCGGCATTGAGCTTGAGCATGCGAGTGTGTTGGAGACTTCAATGATGCTGGCGCTGCGGCCAGATTTGGTTGATCTCAGCAAAGCATTGCATGACGGCCCCGCCAAGTTCCGCCCCTATGATCGTTATCCCATTCAACCTACTGAAGTGCCGTCGTCTGGTGTCTTGTCACTCACCGAAGGGTCAACCGCTGAAAAGGGCGAGTGGCTTTTGGATGATGCGGTGCAAGGCATCATCAAAATTGCGCAAGACGAGTTTTCCGGCGAAAACCCATAAAAGGAGATCAAATGTCGTAATCTTTTGAAACGCCTGCCCAGATTGTCGATGAATATTTATGGGTGGTTATGATTCCCGACCCTGACGCCGCACACAAATTCACATCGCCTAATTTGGAAATCATTTTTACGGGCGGGCGGCGCATGAGCGATCCTTCACACACAGCAGCTTTCAACGCCAAGCGCTATCAATGGGTGAAGAAGCGCATTGAACGAACAGAGACTGTGGCGGGCGGCGCGCAAGAAGAAACCGTGGTTTACAGTCTCGGCACGCTTCATGGTGTTTGACCCGATAGCAAGCCTTTCGAAGGCAATCGTTACATCGATCGTTATGTTGTAAGCTACGGCTTGATTACGCGGCTGGATGTGTGGAACGACAGTGCTGAAAGGTGCTTGATCCGAGCCTTGCCGGATGAGTGCTAGTTGTTCTGAACCGTTGCCGCATCATGGCAGATTTGATTATGTGCCCATCACGCAGAGGCCAAATTCTCGCTGGCCCAATGGTTCTGGTCTTTCGGTTTATATCGGCTTTAATCTCGAGCATTTTGCTTTTGGTGAGGGGCTTGGTGCTAATTTTTGACCAACCTCACCACAACCTGATGGGCTGAATTATGTGTGGCGCGAATACGGCGACCGCGTTGGAGCGTGGCGTTGTCTTGAACTGTTTGACCAGCCTAGTATTGCTCTCATGAATATCAAAAGCGCCTGCGTGATCTCGGCTTGACAGTATCAATGAGTGGCAGAGGCAACTGCTACGAAAACGCCGCCTTCGAGACCTTCTTCAAAACACTCAAATCAGAACTCATTTGGCGACACAGTTTGGCCATTCGTGATCATGTCTCGCAAGCCTTCTTTCAATACATCAATCGTTGCCTGACAGGCGATGTTTAAATCGCCGAGAACGGGCTTCTACAAGCCCCGCCGCAGGCATTCAGCAACTGGAGGAGTATCACCCATTACACTCGAACGACAAACCGCCTAAACGAGAACCGGATGCAGAACTAATCCGTGGCACGACCAGATTCTTGCCAACGATCCAAGCATCAATGATATCTGCCCATGCTTGAAGCATATGGCGGCGTTGCTGCCCATACTCTGCTTTGTTGTAAACGCCACGGGATGAGCGGCCTTCTTCATGGGCCAAACACTTTTCAATCCAGTCGCGATTGAAACCCAATTCGTTTAGCAATGTCGCTCCAGTGGGATAGACCAAATAGCGTTCTCAAAATCCACCTCACTCCAAACTGCATCCTGGAGTTCACTCTTTCTCACCATCGTCAGCAGGATGAGCTTCAAGCCAATGCGAATGGTGGGTAATGCGGCGACATGCTCCAGAAGCTGAAACATGATGCGAACTTCGGGGGCAGACAGGGCACGGTCTTTTGGCTGAAATGTTGCTATGGACGCAGGAGCAACTTCATCAGCAGGGTTGGAAACTTTTTGTCCATGAAGGATTGCGTAAGCAAATATCTGTTTGACGATATCGCGCACATGGATAGCTGTCGCAGGTGCACCTCTTTCCTTAACCTTCGCGCAGAGTTGCCTTAGATCATCCGGCGTTATCTCAGTAAGAAGGCGCTGTTTCCAGAACGGCAAAATGTCACGATCAAAAATTGATTTTCGCATGGAACGCGTGCTGTCTGCCATTGTTGCATCTTTGAGCCACAACTGACCTAACGCACCGAAACTGTGCTCGATCATTTGTCTTCGCCTGTCTCGCTGCTTATCAAGTGCTGGTGACTCGCCGTCTGTAACCATCTTTCGAGCGGTTGCGCAGCGCTCCCGCGCTATGGCGAGCGTCATTCCATCATCACCATAGCGACCGATTTTCAAGGTCTCTCGCCGTCCATTTAGACGGTAGTCATACCGAAACGTGACCTGCCCAGAGCTCGTGACAAATGCATACATACCGTCGCGATCAGCAAGCTTGTAGGGTCTATCCTTTGGCTTCAATTTCTTAAGCGCCAGATCAGTTAATATCTGATGTGCCTCATCAATCCACGAGCCGTCTCGATAGATCCTGATTCTACCGTCAATTTGCATGCCGTCAATCAGAATTTATTCATCAACAAATTCAATTATTTAATGGCAATTTTCAAGCATGACTTGATAAATTCAGCTGACGGTATTGCAAATTCCTTGGAAGATGGCGAAGCCCGATACCGTCAGATTTACCGTCAGAATTCTGTGCTTGCCCGCAATTGACATGAATAGATAACGTTACATAAATTGTTTTATATCAATACTTTAAAACAACAAAGCGATAGACAGTGATAAACCTGAAACGCTATTTAATTATTCCCACTCGATTGTCCCCGGCGGTTTGCTGGTCACATCGTAAACCACGCGGTTTACGCCTTTCACTTCATTGATGATGCGCGTTGCAGTGCGGCCAAGGAAGTTCATATCAAACTGGTAAAAATCAGCGGTCATGCCATCGACTGATGTCACGGCGCGCAAAGCTAGAACGCGGTCATAAGTCCGACCATCGCCCATTACACCCACAGTCTGCACAGGCAACAATATCGAGAACGCTTGCCAGATTTGATCATAAAGCCCGGCTTTACGAATTTCCTCAATGTAGATCGCATCCGCTTTCTTCAATATTTCCAGCTTCTCGCGCGTTACGCCTCCGGGCAAACGGATCGCAAGGCCAGGCCCGGGGAACGGGTGGCGACCAATGAAATGCGAGGGCAATCCAAGCTCTTTGCCCAATTTCCGAACTTCATCTTTAAAAAGTTCACGAAGCGGTTCAACCAACTTCATGTTCATCCGCGCTGGCAAGCCGCCCACGTTATGATGAGACTTGATGGTAACTGATGGCCCGCCTGTGAACGAAACACTTTCAATCACATCGGGATACAAAGTGCCCTGCGCCAGAAAATCAGCCCCGCCAATTTTCTTGGCCTCGCGCTCAAACACATCGATAAACAATCGCCCGATGGTTTTACGTTTTTTCTCTGGGTCAATCTCGCCTTCTAGCGCGTTGATGAACTCATCTGATGCATCCACATGCACCAGCTTCAAATTATAATGTTTGTCGAACATCGCCACAACATCGGCGGCCTCGTTTTGGCGCATCAAACCATGATCGACCAAAACACATGTTAGTTGGTCACCAACAGCCTCGTGCAACAGCAACGCCGCAACCGACGAGTCAACACCACCGGATAACCCGCAAAGAACACGACCACTTCCAACTTGCGCACGGATTTTAGCAATCGCCTCTTCGCGGAAAGCCTTCATCGTCCAATCAGGTTTCATGCCCACCACATTGAACAAGAAGTTTTTGATCAACGCCGCGCCATCAGGCGTGTGCACAACTTCGGGGTGGAACATGGTGGTAAAGATCTTGCGCGCTTCGTCAGACGCGATTGCAAAGGGTGCGTTTTCAGAGGTGGCTTTGACAGTAAAGCCAGCTGGAAGCTTGGTTACGCGGTCGCCA
>JAYVPZ010000427.1:0-4131 GCA_043757105.1 Aestuariivirga sp.
GGGCGGCTGCTCCTAACGGGGGCGCATGAAGGCGGGGGCGGATTTGAGGTGCGTATAGGCTTGGACCACGCCCTGCAACTTGGCTTCGTGGCTACGGTCGCCGCCGTTGGTGTCGGGATGGTAGCGCCGGACCAGCGCCTTGTACGCGCGGCGGATTTCGGCTGGCGAAGCGTCGACACCAAGGTCGATTGCTTTCAATGCCTTCAAGTCGGTGTCGGACAGGACGTGCCCCGATTTCGCCCGCCGCGTTGCAAAGGCGTCGGCTCCGCCAAAGTTGCGCGCCATGCCGAGCGGATCGTTGAATTTGACGGTGGGATCGTGCGCCGCGCGCTCCCACCCGGCGAGCGGCGACTGCGCGGCGGTGATCGCTTCGGGCGACATGCCGTCGAAGAAATTATATCCGGCGTTGAACTCGCGGACATGGTCGAGGCACAGCCATTGCCAGCCGCCGACCTCCCCGGCGACGCGGTTCGATCGTGGCGCGCGGAACTCGGCGGGGCGGGCGCAACCGGGGTGCGCGCACGGCGTCGTTTCGGGTCGCTCGACGCGGCCGTGGAAGCGGGGACGCCGGATCCGCGCGCCTTCTGGGCCGGTCTCGGTCAATGGGCGTTATCCTCGGACAGCAATTCGTTGATATAGGCGTTTGCGACAGGGTCGGGAGAGTGACATGGGACCGCGTGCCGAGGAAATTGAACGGCGGATCACCGGCGCGCTCGCGCCCCAGCGGCTCGAGGTGATAGACGACAGCGACAACCACCTCGGTCATGCCGGACACAGCGGGGCGGGCGAAAGCCACTTCACTGTCCGCGTCGCCGCCACCGCTTTCGCTGGCAAGTCGCGGGTCGAGCGCCAGCGCGCGGTCTATGCCGCGCTTGGCGATCTGATGGCTCCCGACCGGATCCACGCGCTGGTGATCGAGGCGACTGCCTCCGAGGAGGGTTGATCGGTGGACCGTGGCACCGCATAGCAATGCCGCGCCGGCTTAGCTCAGTTGGTAGAGCACCTGATTTGTAATCAGGGGGTCGCGGGTTCGAATCCTGCAACCGGCACCAGTTTTCAGAACGCAGCGCGAAGCTTGGCCAGTAAATTCACTTGCGTGAGATTCATATGCAAAGGCGTCACCGAAATTTTGCGTGAAAACACAGCTTCAAGATCTGTGCCTGCAGGCGGAACACCTTTATCGCGCTTAAACGTCATCCAGAAATAGGGCTCACCGCGATTATCCATGCGTTCATCCACAACCATATAATTCTGGTCGCGCTTGCCTTGCGAGGTGATTTCAACACCGACTACTTCATTAACACGGCAATCAGGGAAATTTACATTCATGAGATTGCCCTCACCAAAGTCTACGGCAATCAACTTCTTTACAATATCCGCACCGTGAACCGAAGCAACAGAGAATGTCGTACCATTTTCATACATCCCCATACATTGCGAGAGTGCGATGGACTTGATGCCCAAAGATGTACCTTCCATTGCAGCGGCGATTGTGCCGGAATAAGTCACGTCATCGGCAATGTTCTGGCCCCGGTTGACACCAGACAACAGCAAGTCCGGCATTCCCGGCATAATTTTGCGGCAAGCCATGATCACACAATCCGTGGGCGTGCCTGAAACTTCATAATGCCGCCCTTCAATGTGACGATAGCGCAGCGGGTGCGACAGCGTGAGCGAATGCCCTGCCCCCGATCTTTCGACATCAGGGGCAACAACCCAAACATCATAGCTCAACGTGCGAGCTATGGCTTCCAAAACTTTCAGTCCCGGCCCATGGATGCCGTCATCATTAGTAACAAGAATGCGCATATTATTTAAGGCCTTTTAATAACGGACATGCCGCCCATGTAGGGCTGCAAGGCTTGTGGAATTGTGACAGAGCCATCAGGGTTCTGATAATTTTCCAACAGCGCCACCATGGTGCGCCCCACTGCAAGGCCTGAGCCATTGAGTGTGTGCACATAACGCGCCTGCTTGGCATCAGCAGCTTTGCAACGGGCATCCATACGCCGCGCTTGGAATTCACCGAACTGCGAGCACGATGATATTTCACGGAACGCGTTTTGCCCTGGCAACCAAACTTCAAGATCATAAGTCTTGCGCGAACCGAAGCCCATATCACCTGTACACAGCAGCATGGTGCGGTAATGTAAACCCAGACGCTTCAGTATTTCCTCAGCGCACAAAGTCATCCGCTCATGCTCAGCATCAGCTTGCTCCGCCGTAGTGACCGACACCATCTCGACTTTTGAAAACTGATGTTGGCGGATCATGCCGCGCGTATCGCGGCCCGCAGCCCCAGCTTCAGCACGGAAACATTGTGTATAGGCTGTCATGCGCAGCGGCAGAGTAGCTTCGTCCAATACTTGCTCGCGCACCAAGTTGGTGAGTGAAGCTTCGGCTGTGGGGATAAGCCAATGGCCTGATGTGGTTTTAAATAAGTCCTCGGCAAATTTAGGAAGTTGCCCCACACCATACATCGCCTCATCGCGCAGCATGTAGGGCGCATAGATTTCCTGATAGCCACTTTCGGTGATGTGCATATCCAACATGAATTGCGCCAACGCCCGCTCCATGCGTGCTAAAGCCCCTTTCAACACAACGAAACGTGCACCAGACAGTTTGGTGGCAATTTCGAAATCCATCAGTTTCAAGCCTTCACCAATGTCGAAGTGCTGCAAGGGCGTGTAGTTAAATTCAGGCTTTGTGCCCCAGCGGCGCACTTCCACATTGCCATGCTCATCTTTATCGTCCGGCACGGATGGCAGTGGAATGTTTGGAATGACAGACAGTGCATCATGCAACTCCTTGCCCAAGACACGCTCTTGCTCTTCGCCGGAAGTAATTTGATCTTTCAGCAAAGCAACTTCAGTTTTTAACTTGTCAGCAAGGGCCACATCCTTCTTGCCCATGGCTGCACCAATTTCCTTGGATAGCGCGTTGCGGCGGCTTTGGGCTTCTTGCAGCAAAGCCATTTGTGCGCGGCGCTTTTCGTCCACCGCAATGAGTGCGCTGGATTGCGCTGCTAGCCCGCGACGCGCGAGGCCAGCGTCAAAAGCGGTTGGGTTTTCACGGATGGCTTTGATGTCATGCATAGAAGCACCTTGAGGGATGAATTTGCACCCCTATAGGCAGCTTCCAAGCGCACTGCAAATTAGTTTGCGGGCGGTGTAAAAATGCTGCTGAGCACATGATCTCCTTTAGCCAAGCCGATACGTTTGGCTGTTCCTGCCGCAAGTTCGATCACGCCTTTCACGGGCTCTTGGACACCAATTGTATCGAGTGATTTTGGGACCGTATTTTCAGCGATGGCAGCGATGGTTCCGTCTTGGCGAACAAACACCATATCCAGCGCCACATAAGTGTTCTTCATCCACATCGAGATGGGGCGCGGCGCACCAACATCAAACAACATGGCTTGGTCTGGCGGCATGACTTGGCGGAACATCAATCCTCGTTCACGCGTTGCGTCTGTATCGGCAACTTCTGCAGAAAACGTGATGGAAGAATGAGCCGTGACAACAATCACCGACTCTATGCGCATCATATCTTGCGCTGAGGCCTTTTGAAAAACCAACTGCGCCGCCAAAAAGAGCAGCGCCAAGAAACCAATTTTTTTTACACAACCCACCACAACACCAAAACCTATCTTAGTTGGTATGCGGCGGGCCGTTTTCAAGGCTCGTGCGCACTTCTGCTGCCATTTTTCCGCGATTTGAATCGCCGTAACGGACATAAATCCAAGTTTCAGGCACAAGCTCAGCAATCCCGGTCTTGCGCAGAATTTCCATATGGACAAAAATATCGCCTTGGCCTTCACCTTCCGTAACAAAGCCAAAGCCTCGTGTGCGGTTAAACCATTTGACGCGCGCCCGCACCCAAGCACTTTTTGCGGCAACAGGGTTGTGTGTTTTTGCAGGGCGCTCAACCGGATGAATGGCGGTGGAGTGATCAACACCCAACACCCGCAAACATTGAAAACCTTTTTGACGGGCCACAACTTCGCAAGCGACCCTTGAGCCTTCAAGCGGCGCATCGAAACCATCGCGCTTGAGGCAACTTAAGTGCAACAAAATATCAGGAAGACCATTGTCCGGAATGATGAAGCCATAACCACGGCCAATATCAAAC
>JAYVPZ010000428.1:0-4131 GCA_043757105.1 Aestuariivirga sp.
GCACCGTTTGGCCCCAACAGACCAAAAATCTCGCCGCGCTTGATTTCAAGATTGATGTTCTTGAGGGCCGAAAAACCAGTTTTATAGGTCTTGGAAAGATTAGAAATTTGAATGATGGGCTGCATGGTGCAACGCCATACCAGTATTTTCTATTCAAACAAACTCGAAACCGACTCTTCGCGGCTAGTGCGGCCAATAGCTTCGCCCAGCAGTGAGGCAATTGGAATGACGCGAATATTGCGAGCCACTCGAACGGCTTCTGTGGGCTGGATTGAATCCGTAATCACCAAATTTTTCAGCTTTGACGCGGTGATGCGTGAAACTGCACCACCTGATAAAACACCATGAGTAATATAAGCAGTCACGTCTTTAGCACCTTGCGCCAACAATGCTTCAGCGGCATTGCAAAGTGTGCCACCTGAATCGACGATGTCATCTATCAGGATGCAGGACTTGCCTGCCACTTCGCCGATGATGTTCATGACTTCAGATTCGCCTGCGCGTTCACGGCGTTTATCAACAATGGCCAACGGCGTGTCTAAACGTTTGGCCAGTGCCCTTGCACGCACCACACCGCCAACGTCGGGCGACACCACAACAGAATTGGCTACATCGCCGTGTTGTTTGATGTCGCGCACAAATACCGGGCCGGAGAAAAGGTTATCCGTCGGAATATCAAAAAAACCTTGTATCTGGCCAGCATGCAGATCAATCGTCAACACACGGTCAGCACCTGCATGGGTGATAATGTTGGCCACCAGCTTCGCCGAAATTGGCGTACGTGGGCCGGGCTTGCGGTCTTGCCGTGCGTATCCAAAATATGGGATCACCGCGGTGATACGTTTGGCTGATGCACGGCGCAAGGCATCAGTGATAATCAACAACTCCATCAAATGATCATTGGTCGGGAATGATGTGGACTGGATGATGAACATATCCTGCCCGCGAACGTTTTCCTGAATCTCAACGAATACTTCCATATCGTTGAAGCGCTTCACCACCGCTTTGGTTATCGGCAAATTAAGGTAAGAGCAGATGGCATCCGCCAGGGGTCTGTTGCTGTTCCCTGAAACGATTTTCATCATCTGGTGTGAGTCCCTTAAGTACGTATTGAGGGCGCTCTATAACAATGCTTTAGCCTTTGCGCAAATGTCACAATCGCCTTGTGCATAATGGAGTTAACGATATTTCTCGATTAGCTTGAAAATGCCTTCCGCCGCCCCTTGCGCGGCAAAGCCCGCATTTTCACCCCAGCCGACGTTCAGCGCTCCATCCGGCACAGCATTATCTTGCTTCACATTGCCAAGGTTTTTTCCTGCTGGTGTTGAAACCTGCCAAACCAGATGCACCATTTGCTTGCGGGCGAGAGCCAGATCAACTGTTACTTTGCCTTGGATGGAAAGCGCATCTTTGCGCGGGTGGGCCAAGACTTGCCAGCCTGCTTCTTTCAAAACATTGCGCATCGCATTGGTCAGTTCGCTATTCCCTTTGGTGTTACCGCCGATGACTGGAAGAACGGCCACAGCTTTGATTTCCACACTGCCTGGCTTTGCAACGACCGCTTGTTTTTGTGGCTCAGGTGTTGTCGGTTGAATGATCACGCTTTCGACTGGTGGTGCTGCAATAGCTTGCGGCCCGTTCAACGTTTCAAGATCAACATCATTCTCCGCCCCCGGCCCCGCCTTCACATAAGCTTCCCAAGGTGGAGTGACGAGCGCATCCTTTGTAACCGAGATTGGTGCCTCTTTAGACAGAGGTAGGTTGGACGCGCAGGCTGTGAGAAGTGTCACAGTAAGCAGTTGCATGATCCAAAGTTTCATTCCTGCAAAGCAATCGCGGAAATCAAACGACCATAGTCCGCTTCTTTATTATGCGTGGTGCGGCGATAGCTGAAAAATCGCTGCGCATCTGAATAGGTGCAGAGTGCTGTATCATTCACTTCACCAATGCCAAACGCCTTCATCCGAGAAACTAAATAAGCTGGTAAATCAAACATATAATGATCAGATTTCACAGATGACTTGAAGTGGTTTATGTGTCGTTTGTCTTGTTGCAAAAACGCTTTTGGAAATTCGGGACCGACTTCATAGGCACGTTGGGAAATCGTAGGGCCGAGCACAGCGATAATATTTTCGCGTTTTGCGCCCAGACTTTCCATTGCTTCAACAGTGCTGTCAGTCACGCCAGCAAGCGCACCTTTCCAACCGGAATGACAGGCGCCAACGACACCTGCTTTTTCATCAGCAAATAAAATCGGCCCACAATCCGCTGTGAGAATGCCGAGTGCAAGTCCCCGCGTTTTAGTAACCAACCCGTCCACTTTTGGTCGTTCAGAAAATGGTGCATTTACAATCAATACATCATTGCCGTGAACTTGGTAAGCCGACACCAAATGTGAATGTGCTACGCCCAAATCATCGGCCACATTGGCGCGGTTTTTGGTGACGAGCGCGATGTTATCACCCGAACCCAAACCACAGTTCAATGACGAAAATATACCAGATGAATAACCGCCTTCACGCGTGAAAAATCCGTGGGTGATGCCCTTCAAATTGAGGTGGTCAGAAGTAATCATGCGGCCTCGAACGGATAAATCGGTTGGCGGTTTTTTTGGGACACTGCCATCACCTTAAACAAATTACCCATCTGCGCCCCATCTGCAAGTCGCGCCGATGCTGCAATAAAATCAGACTTAACTTGGCCGTCAAGTTTCGCAGAAAGCTTCGACGTTCGCATTTCTAATCCCATGGCATTTAGAAACTGCCCTTGCGTTAACATGGGCAACAATTCTACGCCTCCGGCAATGAAGCCCTTGGCCAGCGACTCAAAATCCACATGAGCTGTCACGTCTGCTTCGCCGGGTGTTTCAAGCAGGGAAACAAACTGGTGCTGGCGCAAGACTTGCAGCGTGTCTCCCGCCGATGATTTTAAATGGCCATAATCAATTACCAAAGCAGCGCCGCCATGCTTGGCAATGTGTGCGCCTAAGTCCTCGGCCACGGCAGAAGACACCGGAGAAAATTCATAAACACCCTCGTTCCCTTCCTGTGCTGCTGCTGGAACCAAACCCAATCTCAATTTGCCCTCTCCAAAACCCACACGGCGTTCAAACCAGCGGCCCCCGCGATTTTCAAACTGCTGAATGGGCAAAGCATCAAAAAACTCATTGGCAATAATGAGGCAGGGCATTTGGGGAAGTGTACCGACATGATCATGCCATATCACTTCGCCCAATTTTTCGCGCTGCATTTGGCGAAGCACCGGGCTGGTTTCAACCAAATGCACTTGAGCTGCTGCTGCAAACTGAGGCATTGAATTGGCCACACGCAAAACATCGGCCATCAACGTGCCCCGACCAGGCCCAAGCTCAACCAAAGTGAACGGGGCGGGTGAACCCAGCGCAACCCACGTATTGATCAACCAAACGCCAATCAACTCTCCAAAAACTTGCGAAATTTCCGGAGCCGTTGTGAAATCACCCGAAGCCCCAAAAGGATCACGGGTCATATAATAGCCATGCAGTGGGTGGCCCAAACACAGCGCCATATAGCGATCCATTGGCATCGGCCCTTCCGCTTCAATTATAGCGGCGATGATTTCTTCAAGTTTGGTCATGTTCGACGTGAACGGAGCAAAAGCCAAATGCCCACAAGAACCATCGGGAACGAAAGCAACATGCCCATGGTGATGAAGCCAAATAAATAGCCCAGTTGCGGATCAGGCACGCGGTAATATTCAACAAGAATGCGCGACAGCCCATAACCCAATGAGAATATGCCCGACGCACGACCGGGGTGCGCGAGAGCTTGAAATTTATGTGTTCCGATGCACACAGCAATAAATAGAAACAACCCTTCAAGAATCGCTTCATAAAGTTGGCTTGGATGACGGCCAATACTCTCACCCGGAAAAATCACCGCCCATGGCACATCCGTTGCGCGACCATAAAGCTCGGCATTAATAAAGTTCGCAACGCGCACAAAACCCAGTGCTGGCGGAACCGACGCCGCACCCAAATCCAACATGCGGTCCAGCCCCATGCCAATTTTGCGACCATAAAAATAACACGCAAACACCACGCCCATGAACCCGCCATGAAAACTCATGCCGCCATCCCAGACTTTGAAAACA
>JAYVPZ010000429.1:0-16186 GCA_043757105.1 Aestuariivirga sp.
GTAGCTTAACCGCAACTGGGGTTACTCTAGGGGCAATTGGCCGTTGCGCTCAATATGCGCCTTTAGTTCTTGGGTTTTTTGCGCAGGTTCAACACCCAATTCTTTAAGCAACAAGTTTCTGCAGTTTTCATACTGCCTAAGTGCCAATCCATTTTCGTGATAATTGGCATAGGCGTTCATTAGCAAACGATGCGAATTTTCGCGCAAAGGATCAAGTTCCACAAGGCGTTTTGCAATCGCTATTGCGGTTTCGCCTTTTTCCAAAAATGCGAGCTTTTCAAACATATTGATTGCGCGGTCAGAAAAATGGCGGCGTTCGCTGGCCAACCAATCCTCAAATATTGTGTTATCAGCACCAATGTCGCTCAGAAACTCTCCCTGATAGAGTAATGTTGCTTTTTTGAGACTTGGGACATCTGAGATTTGGGAACACTTCATAAATTCAACGACGTCGCATGACATTGAATCGCGACGAAAGCCAATGATCTCATGATTTGTTTCTAAAATTGAATCGGTCAATCGACCCAGTTCTTTGCGGAGCACTGCTAGCGATTGTCGCAAGCTGCTCCTCGCATGTTCGTCATCGCGCTCGCCCCACAGCAGCGCACAAATTCGTTCGCGCGTTGCGTGATGGACATTTGATGTTGCAAGAATAGCTAGCATCTTCCGGTTTTTGCGTGTCGGCACTTGGATTACTTCACCATCAGCCGACATCAGTGCAAACTGTCCCAATAGAATAAGCCGAGCAACTGGCCTATTCAATTCAAGATCTGTTGTCCCCCGTGGCGTCGATTTGTTTTTCATCACAATCAACTTTTACTCTATTTTTACAGGGTTCTTACTTTCAGTTTATGCAGCCTCGGTAGGTTCACTATTGAGTTGCTGAAACAACTTGAATCCGGGGCATAACTTTGGAGAAATTCCATGTTTGCACAATTTACGAAAAATATCCACCTGCAATTACCTGCTCATCCAATACTTCACGGATTGGATCATTGGCTTGCAGGTCAATACGAACATCACCACCAAAAACATATTGATAGAACGCACATTTCGTATCTGCGTGGATTAGACAGACACATGCTGAGTGATATTGGTGTTGATTTGAAGGCCCTTTACAGTTTGAATCCAATAATAAAAAGAACGCCTTAGATAGAATAGAAAATTGAACTTTTGCTTAATCAATAGAACTTGCAACGATCACCGCATTTTCAAACTTGCGGCGCAGCTGAACTGGGGTCGTGCCAAAGCGTTTGCGGAAGGCCTCGTAAAAGCGCGATAGTGAGCCAAAGCCGCAATCGAATGCAATGCTGGAGATGGAATTCTCTGTCGCGATTAGCATCGACTGCGCAGCATCAAGGCGGTTACGCAATATCGCTTGATTGATGCTGAGGCCAACACCGCGCTTGAAAATTGTGGTGGCATAATTGGTATGAAGGCCAACGACGCGGGCTACATCATCCACCGAAATATCTTCACTGGCATGTTCGCCTATAAACCGTGCCATGCGCTCGATGTGTCTTGCGCCTTCAGAATGTCGTGAATTGAAATGGGGTGAGGCTTCCGCCAGATCGCGCAGATCACGCCAGCCTTCAAGATCAATGCGGCGCACGCGAGATTTGAGTTCTTCGCGCACCACTTGCTCAATATGTGGGTCGCTCGATAAGAGTTCTTCGCGCCAGCGCTTAAAAATTTCAGGGTCAAATTGTTTAATGTTCAAGGCTTCGATCACAGCACCTTTAAACATCGCTTCTCGGAGGTCACTCAAAGTCGGCAAACCTAGAAAAACTGACATTGGCACATAGAGGCAGACAAATGTGGTGGGGTTTTCAACTTCCCGAACCTGATGCGGAACCATGCCCCAAAACAAAACGAGGCGGCCAGCGGAGACAGAAATCTCGCGGCCATCGAACCAATAGGTCATCTTGCCTGAAAGTACGAAATTCAACTCAATCTGGCTGTGCATGTGTGGGCCCGGCATGCAGGCTACATCAAGAGATTTGCCCGCGCAAAACCCATCATTCCCAAATACTACAATGGGATAGCCCCGAGTCATATCTGGAACGGCAGGCACGCTTTCATCATGAAAATCTGATGGAACGACTCTAGTCATCACATGGATACCTTACAAAACCGGAATCTAGACCCAAGATTCCGGTAGTACCTTACGGAAATCATGGCTAAGGTCAAGCTAACGCCATCCTTCAGAGATGGGATGGATAACAAACTATCCGTGAAATCATTGTGGTTTTGCGGAACATGGGAGAAGAGCATGAAATACATGAAGACCCTAGCAGGGCTGGCCCTTGGCCTTGCCGTTTCGGCTTCGACAGCGATGGCTGGCGAAATCGTATTGAACTCAGATCAATCAGATCCAGCGCCAAAGAAGGCCATGGAAGAGCTGATTGCTGGTTTCGAAAAAGCTAATCCCGGAATTAAAGTAAAGTGGAACAACTTTGACCATGAAGGTTACAAAGCTGCGATCCGTAACTTCTTGACCGCCGATGCTCCAGACGTTGCTGCATGGTATGCTGGTAACCGTATGGCTCCATTTGTTAAAGCTGGCCTGTTTGAAGATGTGTCGGATGTTTGGAAAGATGCTGGTCTTGATGACCAGTTGAAATCAGCTGCCGCTTCAATGACCATTGATGGCAAAAAATGGGGCGTTCCATACACCTATTATCAATGGGGCATTTATTACAATAAGGACGTGTATAAGAAGGTCGGCGTTGAGCCAGCCAAGAATTGGGCTGAATTTGTTGCGGGTTGCGAAAAATTCAAAGCTGCTGGCATTGATTGCTTGACCACAGGTACAAAAGCTTTGTGGCCTGGTGCGGGCATATTCGACTACATCAACATGCGCACCAATGGCTATGAATTCCACATGGATTTGACCGCAGGCAAAGTAAAGTGGACTGACCCTAAGGTTAAAGCAACATTCGCTGAATGGGCAAAAATTACCCCATACATTTCAGCCAACGCTGCCGCTATTGATTGGCAAGATGCTGCTGCTCTTTTGAGCCAAGGCAAAGCTGCCAACTACGTTATGGGCAACTTCGCTGTTGATACCTTTAAAAAGGGTGGCATGACCAATGATACGCTGGGCTTTATGTTGTTCCCAGAAATCACTGCTGGCATTCCACGCGCTGAAGAAGCTCCGACAGATACTTTCCACATTCCGTCAGGCGCTAAAAACAAAGCCGATGCTAAGAAGTTCTTGGCTTACTTGGCTTCTGCTGATGCCCAAACTGCAATGAACAAAACCCTCGGCCAACTGCCTGTGAACAACAAGGCACAAGTGGGCGATGATCCGTTCATTCAAGCAGGCTTCAAGGAACTCTCCTCAGCTTATGCTTTGGCGCAGTTCTTTGACCGTGATGCCCCAGCCGATATGGCAAAGGCCGGTATGGAAGGCTTCCAAGAGTTTATGGCCAAGCCGGAAAACATTGATGCCATCTTAGAGCGTCTGCAAAAGGTTGCCGATAAAGTCTACAAGTAAGTTCTAAAATCCTCCATAACTGGGCCGGAATTTTGCGGGGGCAGATTCCGGCTTCTTTTCTCTATATGTTGAGGGGCGAGGCATGGCACAAACAGCTGTCCATAATGGTTTCTGGAAAACCAATCAAAAAGCGTTAGCGCCTTGGTTATTCTTAGCGCCCGGCATGATTATGTTTCTCCTCTATGTGATTTTTCCGATTGTTGAATCAATCTATATTAGTTTTTTTGATTGGGATGGTTTAGCGCCGGCCCACATTTCACAATTAACATCGAAACAATATGTTGGATTGGGCAACTACCGTGATCTGCTCGACGATGATTCATTTTACACTTCACTCTGGAATAATTTGAAGTGGCTGGTGCTTTATATGTTGGCCGTGCCGATTGGTCTTTTTGTGGCGCTGTTCCTCAATCAAAAAGTGCCCGGCATCAGGCTTTATAAATCGCTGTTCTTTTTCCCATTCGTGATTAGCCAAGTTGTTGTGGGTCTTTTGTTCAGTTGGTTTTATGCGCCAGGCTTTGGCCCACTTTATGCGATTATCAAATCAATCACAGGTTCTGAAACCGCCATTCTGGCGAGTGACTCCATGGCGACTTATGGGATCATTGCTGCGGGCCTTTGGCCGCAGACTGCTTATTGCATGATTTTGTATTTGACGGGTTTGAACAACATCAACCCGGAACAGGTGGAAGCCGCGCGTATGGACGGCGCGCGCGGGATCACGCTTTTGTGGAATATCATTTTGCCGCAACTGCGCCCCGCAACTTTTATTGCGATTGTGGTGACGGTGATTGGCTCTTTGCGCTCATTCGATCTGGTATCAATCATGACGGGTGGCGGGCCTTATGGTTCCACGCGTGTGCTTTCATATTTCATGTTTGAACAGGCGCTTTCTGAATATGGCACTGCCATGGGTTATGGTGCGGCGATTGCGTTCGTGCTCTTCGCAATCATGATGGTGTTCATCTCGTTCTTCGTATGGAGAATGCTGGGCCAAGAGAGGAACTCATAAGATGTTTCCGAAACCAATCGAAAAATCAGCACCATGGGTGCAACTGGGCTATAAATTTATTTTGCCTTTTGCTCTCATCTTGTGGTTGCTGCCGTTAATCGGCATTGCGATGACGTCGGTTCGTCCGGCGGCTGATTTGGCGGTCGGCAATTATTTTGGGATGCCTTCAGGCTTTGCTGGCGTCGAAAATTATAGCGCGGTATTTAAAAACAGTAATATCGGCTGGTATATTCTAAATTCATTCAAGGTCACTTTGCCTACCGTTTTAGGTGCTGTTGGCCTGTCTTGCCTTTCGGGCTTTGCCTTGGCCGTCTACAAGTTCAAAAGCAATTTGATTGTTTTTTTCATGTTTGTGGCAGGCAACTTTGTACCGTTTCAAATCTTGGCCATTCCGGTACGTGATTTGAGTGTGCAGCTTGGTCTCTACAACACGACGATGGGACTCGTAATGTTCCACATTGCGTTTCAAACTGGCTTTTGCACTTTGTTCATGCGTAATTTTATTAAGTCATTGCCATTTGCATTAGTGGAATCTGCGCGTGTAGAGGGTGTTTCGGAATTTAGAATCTTCTGGCACATTGTCTTGCCATTGATGCGACCCGCAATTGCGGCCCTCTCCGTTTTGGTTTTCACCTTCATCTGGAACGATTATTTCTGGGCCACTGTTATGGCGCAGGATGCAAGTGTAAAGCCTGTGACCGCTGGTATGAACGAACTCAAAGGCCAATATAAAGTGGCGTGGGAGTTAATCTCGGCAGCTTCGATCATCGCGGCTTTACCGCCTGTTGCTATGTTCTTCTTGATGCAAAAGCATTTCATCGCGGGCCTCACACTTGGGGCGACTAAAGGATGAAACTGGCCAGGCTTAATGATCGGTTTACTCTTGCTTTGCCGGATTGTGGCATGCCGATCATTTTGAATTGCTTTGGCTCGCATGGTGAGAACATGGAGGGCTGGGAGATTATCCATCAGCGTTCTAACCGAATAAACGGCATGGATGTGCCGCTGGCATCTGCGCAATATTTGCCAACGGGCGGGATGGGCAATTTCGGCTGGCCCACAATTCAAGGCCACCGCGATGGAAAGCAATTTATTTTAGAGCCGAATAGTTGGAATGTGATCAACGGCGACGATACGCTGACGCTTGAAGGCACAGACACTGTTGCTGAAATTAAACTGCGTTTGTTTTTTCATGAGTCGTCAACATTGATCATGCGCACGGAGTTGATCAACACTGGCAAAACGCCATATAATCTTGATCGCTGCATGGCGGCCACTGTTTTAGTTTCGGGTGGAGCAGAGGCCATCACCTCTTACCGTGGCAAATGGGGCAATGAGTTCCATGAAACGATAGAACCCGCAGGCGATGCGCTTTGGCTGCTGGAAAGCCGCAAAGGCCGCACCTCTCATGATCGCTATCCTGCGATTACCGTGAAGGGTGCATTAGGTGGACTTTATGCTGTGCACTTAGGTTGGAGTGGAAACCATTGCATGGCGGTTGATCGCTTGGACGATGGCCGTTCACTCATTCATGCGGGCGAATTATTTGAGCCGGGTGAAATGATTTTGGATGCTGGTGAAACTTACACATCACCGAACGTCTATGCGGCGCGCGAAGCTTGGGGCGATGTAGAAGATTTGTCGCCAGTGTTTCACGCCGCTTTGCGCCGCGATGTTTTGAAATGGCCTGGCGGTAAAATGAAACCACGCCCAGTGTTGCTGAACACATGGGAAGGCAATTATTTTAATCATGATGTTGAGCGATTGAAGCAACAAGCCACCCTCGCCGCTGAAGTGGGCATTGAACGATTTGTTCTTGATGATGGTTGGTTTGGCAAACGCGATAACGACACTTCGAGTCTTGGCGACTGGTTTATTGATACACGAAAATATCCAGATGGCTTGAAACCGTTGATTGATCATGTGGTCGGTTTAGGCATGGAGTTCGGCTTGTGGTTTGAGCCTGAAATGGTGAATTTAGATTCCGACCTTTACCGCGCTCATCCGGATTGGACATTGAAAGTGAAGGGCCGCCCACTGCTCGACTCGCGCCATCAACAAGTGCTTGATCTGACTCGCAAAGAAGTGAGCGATTATTTGTTCACCTGCTTGCATGATGTACTGAAATCAAACAACATCGCTTACATCAAATGGGATATGAACCGCGATCTGACTCATGCAGCGGGTGCTGATGGCCGCGCCAAAACCCACGCGCAAACGCGGGCTGTTTACGCACTCATGAACCGCATTCGTGTGGCGCATCCGAATCTTGAAATTGAATCATGCGCATCAGGCGGTGGTCGCATGGATTATGGCGTGCTCGAACATTCGCACCGTGTGTGGGTGTCAGATTGCACGGATGCTTTGGAACGTTTGGAAATTCAGCGCGGTGCACGGCGCTTTCTGGCACCTGAAATTATGGGCTGCCATATTTCCGCTTCACCCAATCATCAAACTGAGCGCATTCATACGCTTGCTTTCCGCGCTATCGTTGCCTTCTTTGGACACTTAGGTGTTGAACTTGATCCATCGAAACTCTCGCCAGAGAAACTGAACGAACTGAAAAGCTGGATCGCGCTACATAAATCACTACGTCATGTTTTGCACGCACCTGAAGCGACGAGTTTTGACTTGCCTGTGGTTGATGGCCGTTATGTTTTTGGAGTGACGTTGCATGATGAAGATTCGCGTCATGAGCATATGATTGTAGCCGTGGCGCAAGGCCCTCACCCCAAGCGCGAACAGCCGGCACCCCTGCGGTTGCCGCTCTACAATAGCAGCCATTCATTTACAGTGCGCGAGATTGGCCCGGTGAAATATAAATTTGCGCGCAGCATCGCTTCGCAACATGCAATCCTCAATGGCGAACAAAAAATCTCCGGCGACTTGTTCGCCTCGCACGGCATTCCACTTCCAATTCTCTATCCTGAGTCTGCAATTCTCCTCGAAATTAAATCTGAAAGGATGCCAAATCATGGCTAATGTGACTTTACACAATGCGCGTAAATCATTCGGCTCTGTTGAGATTATCAACGGCGTTGACCTTGAAGTGGCGGATGGCGAGTTTTGTGTTTTTGTTGGCCCTTCGGGCTGCGGCAAATCTACCTTACTGCGCATGATCGCAGGGCTTGAAGAGTTTACCTCCGGTGATTTAAGGATTGGTGGCCAGCCCATGGCCAATGTTCAATCAGCCGATCGCGGCGTGGCCATGGTGTTTCAATCTTACGCACTTTATCCGCACATGACAGTTGCACAGAATATCTCCTTTGGTCTACGTATGGCAAAGATGCCAGCCGATCAAATCGCTGCCCGTTTGAAACATGCATCTGACATGTTGCAACTTGGGCCTTTGCTCGACCGAAAGCCTTCGCAACTTTCCGGTGGTCAACGCCAGCGTGTGGCTATTGGTCGTGCCATTGTGCGCGAGCCCGAAGTGTTTTTGTTTGATGAACCTCTTTCAAACTTAGATGCAAATTTGCGCGTGCAGATGCGTATTGAAATTACCAAGCTGCACCAAGATTTGAAATCGACGATGATCTATGTGACCCATGATCAAGTGGAAGCCATGACCATGGCTGATAAGATTGTCGTTCTTCATGCTGGCATTATAGAACAGGTGGGATCACCACTGGCGCTTTATCATCGCCCGAATAATATGTTTGTGGCTGGTTTCATCGGCTCACCAAAAATGAATTTCATCAAGGCTACGGCATCACCTGTGAAGGGTGGCAAGATTAATATTTCTTTGCCCGGGGGTACTAAAATTGTGCTGGCCGATCAGGGCAAGAAAGTGAACGATGGCCAAGCCGTGACCCTAGGAATCCGACCAGAACACATCACGATCGGTGTAAAAAATGATGGCGAGTTGAAAGGCAATCTTCGTATCGCAGAATATCTGGGTTCCGAAACAATGTTCTACGCCAGTCTGTCGGATGGTTCCGACCTTTCTGTGAAAGCTGACGGCCTGACCAATGCCAAGCAAGGTGCGGATATTAAATTTGGATTGCCTGCCAAGGCCTGCCATTTATTTGATGCAAACGGCATAACCATATTGAACGGCGACCTTTCAAAATAATGCTTGGCGTTTGCTATTATCCCGAACACTGGGATGAAAAAATATGGGCGGATGATGCAAAGCGAATGTTCGATATGGGCATTCGGTTTGTGCGCATCGGTGAGTTCGCATGGTCGCGCCTTGAGCCGAAACCTGGCGCTTATGATTTTGGTTGGCTTGACCGAGCTATGGATGTGTTGGGCAATGCCGGACTGAAAATTGTTTTAGGAACCCCAACGGCAACTCCACCCAAATGGTTGATGGATGAACATCCTGATATTGCACCTGTAGATGAGCAGGGCAGACCACGCGGCTTTGGTTCACGCAGGCACTATTCATTCTCGTCCGAAACCTATGCGCGGGAAAGTGCCATTATTGTTGAGGCGCTAGCCAAACGCTACGGCAATCATAAGGCTTTGGCGGGTTGGCAAACCGATAATGAATATGGTTGTCACCTGACGGTGCTTTCATGGGGCTCAGTCGATTTAAAAGCTTTCCGCAACTATTTGCGCAAAAAATATCAGACCACTGATCAATTGAATGAAGCGTGGGGCAATGTGTTTTGGTCGATGGAGTTGAACAGTTTTGACGAAGTAAGCTTGCCAAATCTCACCGTGACAGAAACTAACCCAGCAGCACGTCTGGATTTCTGGCGTTTTCAATCTGATCAGGTTGCGGCATACGACAAAATGCAATGCGATATTATTCGCAAACATTCTCCGGGCCGTTTCATCACTCATAATTTCATGGGTTTCTTCAATGAGTTTGATCATTGGAAAGTGGGTGAAAACCTTGATCTCGCGTCTTGGGATTCATATCCAGTAGGTTTCACCGAGCAATTTCCATTTTCTGAAGCCGAGCACATCAAGTGGGCCGAGACGGCGCATCCTGATATTGCAGCGTTTCATCATGATCTTTACCGAGGTGTTGGGCGCGGTCGCTTTTGGGTGATGGAGCAAATGCCAGGCCCAGTGAATTGGGCACCTTGGAACCCGGTTCCAAAACCCGGCATGATCAGGCTTTGGACTTGGGAAGCGCTGGCGCACGGTGCAGAAGTTGTAAGCTATTTCCGCTGGCGACAAGCACCTTTTGCGCAAGAACAACATCATGCGGGATTAAACCTTGCGGGCCTTTCGGAATGGTCCGTGGGTGGGCGCGAAGCTTTGCAAGTGGGGGCCGAACTTAAGAAGATTGGCGAAATGCCAAATGCGCAGAAAGCACCTGTGGCCATTGTTTATGACTATGAAGCATCATGGATCACCCGCATTCAACCGCAGGGCCGAGATTTCCAGTTTCATGAATTGGTTTTCCGTTGGTATGAAGCCGTGCGCCGATTGGGCCTTGATGTTGATTTTGTGCCACCCGGCCATGTACTGGATGGCTATGGGCTGGTTCTGGTGCCGACACTGCCGCATGTATCAGATACTGCATTGAAGGCTTTTGAAAATGCCAAAGCCATTATTCTTTACGGCCCACGCACCGGTTCAAAGACCCGCCATTTTGCCATTCCTGCAAACCTTGCGCCCGGGCCGTTGGGAGAACTCTTGAGTACGCGCATTACCCAAGTGGCATCGTTAAGGCCGGGCCTCGTCGAAAAAGTGAAGGGTAAAGTCCAAGGCACAGCAACACGCTGGCGCGAATATCTTGAAACTGTAGCGGTGGTGCTGGCGCGTTTTGAAAACAACGATCCGGCTTTGATCGCAAATGATAATCATCATTATCTTGCATGCTGGCCCGATGAAAAATTATTGAATTCAGTTGTAAAATTGTTGACGAAAAAAGCCAAACTGAAAACAACAGTTTTACCATCTCACATCCGCATCCGGAAAAGAGGCGACCTGACTTTTGCTTTTAATTACGGTACCCAAAAATGGAATGCGCCATCGGGCCTGATATTCTTGCTTGGTAAAAAAATACTTGATCCTCAATCGGTTGCGATATGGGAAAATGCCAAAGCCTGAAAATGAGAAAAATCAATTTTCAGAATATCGTGCCGCGTTAAAAGGCATGAGAGTTTTATAAAGCGATTGATAGTGAGCAAAGTTATTTGCATGGCGGCTCTGTTCTGCAAGATTTGGTGCAAATATCCGGTCGATTTTTACAAATTCAGACGCCGCAAAATTTAATGTTGGAAATAAACTGATACCGACGCCTGCCATCATGGCCGCGCCTAATACGCCAGCGTCTCGCACTTTCATGCGCTGAATGGGGCGACCAAGAATGTCGGAGCGGATTTGACACCAGACATCTGACGACGCGCCACCACCGGAGTGATTGATGATCTTAGGTTTGCACTCTGCAGATGCTTCGAGTGCATCAAACACCAAACGCGCCGAATATCCAACACCTTCAAGAACCGCCAGCGCGAATTCCGGCGCACCCATTGCAGATGATAGACCAGAGAACGAGGCACGCGCTTTAATGTCCCACAGTGGTGCGCGTTCGCCTTCGAGATGCGGCAAGAATATTGGTAGAGGTTGTATCGTATCCGCTGAAGCGGCCAATGTCGAAATCTCGGCAGCTGTCCGCCCCAATAATCTTGATAGCCATTCAACAGAAGCACCACCCGATTGCGTTGGCCCAGCATGAAGCACAATGCCTTCGCATTTTGGAAAGACGATCACCCCCGGTGTTGGCGCTTTGTTTGACGAAACAATCCCCAAAATTTCACTCGTGCCACTGAGATAAAAACATTGTCCCTCGTCGCACACACCTGCACCCAAAAGGCCCGACCATGCATCCATCGTTCCCGTAACCACCGGCGTTCCGGCGCAAGGCAAGCCACCTCGAATTTTACCAATGATTTCCGTAAATCCTGCAAGCGGTGGCAGACGCGACTCCGCTCCTTCAACAAGATTGATAAGCTTTGGTACTTTCGTCAAAGTGCTATCAATGATCCCAAAGCTTGTCATAGGGTCAGCAACTACAGCACCTGTCAGTTGCATTATGCAGTAATCCTTAGGTGCCATGACCCAGCGGGTCTTTCGCCATATTTCTGGATGATGCTCTCGCACATAAGCCATGCGCGCCAGAACATGGCTTGCATCAATCGGCAATGGTGCGCTCCACCACTTTAGTTTTTCGGCTTCAGTAATTTGTGCATCAAGTTTTATGGCCACATCAGCACAGCGCCCATCCTGCCAAGTCATTGCGGGCATTAAGGCTTGGCCAGCTTCATCTACAAACACATGCGTGTTGACTTGTGAACACATACCAATGGCTTTGATGCCACCACTTGGCACACCTTCGTATAAATTTTTAAGAGCGCTAAGAACCAGCCGTATCCAATCATCTGGATTCTGCTCCACATGACCATGCGCAGGACGAGAGGTCGGATAACGTTCACCAAAGCTTTTCAGCACGTTGCCATGAAAATCAAGCAACGCCGCCTTCACTGCCGTTGTGCCCACGTCGATCCCGATCAACATATTTTTCACCCCTTGCCATTTTGTAATAAATTATGCCAACTTCAATTTGTTCGCCATAACAAATAATTCATCAGGAGAATCGTCATGAAATTGGGACGCAGGAGTCTTTTAGGGTTTGCCGCAGCATCTGCATTAGCTTTGATGGGCGGGGCAGCACAGGCTGCTGACAAAATTGCTGTGATCACACCCTATCTATCGCAACCCGGCACACAGTTTTATGTTGAAGCTTTCCAAGCCAAAGCCAAGGAATTTGGCTGGGATGTGAACGTGGTCGATACCAAGGGCGATGTGGCTGGGGCCATTGCCCGCATTGAAGATGCTGCAAACCAAAAAGTAAAAGCCATCGTCATCAATGTCGATCCGTCGCAAGTGACTGCTGGCCTCGAAGCCGCCAAGGCTGCGGGCGTTCCCGTATTTGGCATGGATGCGGGCGCATCGCCACTTCTTGTGACCAACGTGACCAGCAATGGTTATTCTATGGCGTCTGACACGGCCTCTTACGTGGTCAACCGAATTCACGGCAAAGGCAAAGTGGTGATGTTTATTTTTGAAGCATTTCCACCCGTGCAACAACGCGGTATTATTGCTGATACCATTTTTAAAAATAATCCTGACATTAAAGTGCTCGACCGTGTAACACCCGATGTGAAAGACGGCGGCATTGCCGATAGCCGAGCCAAGATGGAAGCAATCCTCGCCGCCAACCCAGACAAGGGTTCAATCTCCGCCGTCTGGGCCGCTTGGGATCAACCAGCACTTGGCGCATTACAAGCCATTGAAGCCGCAGGCCGTGGCGGCGAGGGCATTGTGATTACAGGCATTGACGCAAACCCAGAAGCCCGCGCTGCGATTGCCATGGGCGGCAGTTTTGAAGCAACAATGGCACAGGATTTCAAAGGTATTGGCGGCACCGTTGCCGAAGCTGTCAAGCGCAGCCTCGGCGGTGAAGTAATAAAACAAGGCGTGATCTATGTGCCAACCAAGTTGATCACCGCTGCCAATGTGAAAGACTAATTTCGACCCGAGAGATCAGACAAGCGTGCTGAAGATTATCCAAACTTACGGCACGCTTATCTGCTTCGCAGGCCTTATCTTATTCTTCTGGGTCGCTTTGCCTGACACATTTATGACGGGCCGCAATGTGCTTAACATCGTGCAACAAGTCAGCATGTTGGCCGTAGCGGCATTTGCTATGACAATTGTGATGGCGATGGGTGATTTTGATCTCAGCATAGGCTCAATGGCCAGCCTTGCTGGCATTGCTGCGGCAGTTACTTTTCGCGAAACTGAATCAGTCACATTGGGCATAACAGCGGCACTCGCAATTGGCATAATCGGCGGTGCAATCAACGGTACTTTGATCAGTTATCTTGGCATTCTGCCTTTTGTCGCCACGCTGGGAACGCTGACCATTTTTAGTGGGGTTGCGTTTTTACTGGCAGGCGGGAAAACCATTTTCGGCAGCGCCATTCCAGAAAGCTTTTCAGCTTTTGCCAAAGGCGGAATTCCACTTTGGAAATCTGGCGATCAAGTTTTGCTATTGCCCAACTTAGCGATTGTTGCGGCCATTTGCCTGCTATTGACCTGGTTCATGCTCGGCAAATTAATTTTTGGAAGGCATCTCTATGCGATGGGCGGCAACGCCGAAGCAGCGCGACTTGCGGGCATCCCAGTGCGGCTCTTGCGCGTTATCGCATTCATATTTGCAGGCTTAGGCGCTGCCATTGCAGGCCTGATGTATACAAGCCGCGTGGCCTCAGCCAACCCAACCCAAGGTGCTGGTCTCATGCTTGATGCCATAGCTTCGGTTTTCCTTGGCATGACCATCGCCCGCCACGGTGAGCCGCGTGTGCTGAACACACTGGTAGGAGTGCTGATCTTAGGCATTCTCAACAACGGCCTAACCCAGCTTAGTGTTGACAGTTATGTACGAGACATTCTGGTTGGCATGATCATCATCGCAGCGGTGGCGATCAGCAGCTTGGAGAAACTCAAACGCAATTGACGGAAAAGAGATTTTAGCATTCGGCCTGAATGGAATTAGGCATAGCTCAACTCAAATGAACTGCCGTCCACCGTCAACGATTAACGTTTGGCCTGTGATAAAATTTTCCAGTGGGGAAGCCAGAAATAAAGCTGCGCCCACCATGTCATCGCTGCCAGCCGCCCGTTTGATAGCGCCTCTGGACACATCATATTCTGCCGCATTATCGATGAGACCTAAGTTTGCTTCGGTTAAGGCAAAGCCAGGAGCAATGACGTTGACCTTAATTCAATCATCACCCAATTCGCGCGCCAGTGCTCTCGCCATTGCGATGATGGCACCCTTGGATGAAACATAATGTAGCCATTAGCGCATCAGCGTGACGGGCCGTATTATCGACGGTGGCGGCGCTGTTTTGAAAGACGGGCTTGCAGAAATTTGGCAGACTGATGCCGAAAGATTATACAACAGTCCATCAGAGACATGCAGAGAGTCCGATCCAAATTTTACAGGATGGGGCCGCAAAGCCACTGACATGGAAACTGGCTTATTCGTATTTGAAACTATTAAGCCCGGCCCAACACCATTCCCCGATGGCTGCACTCAAGTGCCCCACATCAACTTCTGGATTGTTGCACACGGCATCAATCTGGGACTCAACACACGCATGTATTTTGTGGATGAAGTAAAAAGCAATGCAGTTGATCCTACTCTCGCGCGGATCGAACCCAAGGATCGTTTGAAAACGCTTTTGGCTAAGCGCGACGGCAACACTCACACATTCGATGTTCACCTCCAAGGTGAAAACGAAACTGTGTTTTTTGATATTTAAGAAACGCAATGTCCTTCACCTTCACCCAACGCCCGTTTCTCTCGCCGTTGTTGGGCGACGAAGAGATTGAGGTTATTTTTTCGATAGAAGCTGAGCTTTCGGCGATGTTACAGTTTGAACGTGACTTGGCATTTTGTCAGGCCAAACTTGGCATTATTCTAGCTGCTGCTTCAAAAGCGATTGCTAAAGCCACAGAAAGCTATGAGCCCGATCTCGAAGGACTAGCCAAAGGTACAGCGCGAGATGGACTGATCGTTCCGGAGTTTGTCAAGCAAATGCGCGGGCAGATTGGTGAGGAGTGGTGAAAATATTTTCACTTTGGCAACACGAGCCAAGACGTTTTAGATACATCGTTCTTAATGCGCACGGCGCGCGCTTTGAATTATATTTTGCAGCGTATTGATAAATTGTTCGAACAATTGGCCGCGCTGAGCGAGCAGTTCGGCGAAGGTGTATTGATTGGCCGCACGCGCATGCAACGCGCCTTGCCCATAAAAGTCAAAGACAGGATAACATCTTGGCAAGAGGGCATTCTTGATGCGCAATTGAAAATTGTTCACTGCGAACTATCAATACAATTGGTTGGCCCCAAGGGAAATCTTGAAGCCTTTGGTAAAAATGCCAAAGCGTTGAAAATTGCCCTGGCAAAACATTTGAATACTGTTGCTAAAAAAAACAATTGGCAAAATGTACGCGGAACGACCGTAAGTTTGGCGGAGGCTTGCAGTCACTTAACTGGCGCACTCGGCAAAATGAGTATCGACATAAGCTTGATGGCGCAAAATGAATTGTCAGAAATTACGCTGTCGGGCGGTGGCGGTTCGTCTGCATTGCCGCACAAACAAAATCCGATCAGAGCTGAAGCATCGGTCACCCTTGCTCATTTCAATGCCACGCTGATATCGGGCATGCATCATTCGCTGGTGCATGAGCAAGAACACTCCGGCGCTGCTTGGACTCTTGAATGGATGCTCCTACCGCAAATGATTGTGGCTGCGGGCGGTGCCACGCGGAACGCTATTGAATTACTAAATTCAATCACTGCCATTGGTGCAAAATCTTGAACACGCGCACTCAAGTCGCAATTATTGGTTGCGAACCGTCAGGGTTGTTGTTGTCGCAACTGCTCAACCAAGCAGATATTTCCACAATTATCGTCGAGCGCCAGACCAAAGACTATGTACTCAAATGCATTCGCGCTGGCGTTTTGGAATGGGACACGGTCGAGCTGTTGCGCAAATCGGGAGTTGCTGCCCGCATGGACAAGCACGCGTAAATTCACGATGGCTGCTACTTCGCCGCTCAAAATCATCAATTTCGAATCGACTTTAAAAAATCGATGGGCAAACAAGTGATGGTCTATGGCTAAACCGAAGT
>JAYVPZ010000430.1:0-4110 GCA_043757105.1 Aestuariivirga sp.
TGGTCTTCCCAATATCCACCGGGATAATCATTGGTTACAAAAATTTCCATGACGTGCTTTGGATTTTTGAATCCGAGTTTAGTTGGCACACGAACCTTAAACGGAAAGCCATTTTCCTTAGGCAAAACTTTATCATTGAACGTTAACGCCATGATGGTTTGTGGATGCAAAGCTGACGGCATGTCCAAACTTGTCCAATAATCATCAGCACATTTGAAGCCCACATATTTTGCCGTCAAATCAGCACCGACCATCTCCAAAAATGTCTTAAGCGGAACCCCGCCCCACTTGCCAATCATGCTCCAGCCTTCAACACAGATATGGCGCGTAATGGCCGACTCTTGCGGAAGAGCGCGAAGCTTGTCGAGCGTCCAACTATCTTTTTTGGCAATCATGCCACTGAGTTCAAGTTTGTAAGTTGCCTCATCAACTGTCCGAACTTCATCAACACCATAGTAAGCGTTAAATCGAAATGGATCGACGACATCAGATTGCGAATAGGTGGGAGCTAATTTGTCACTACTAAACAATGCAGCTTGCGCCCGATCATTCCAATCCGACATTTTATCCAAAATGCCGTCAGCAAAAGTAGGCTCATAACCATCAGCACAACCCGTGAGCATCATCAATGCACCAAGCGATAAAGTTTGCTTCATAAATGATCGGCGCTGCACATTGAGAAGAAGCTTTTTATTTTCAACAATAAGAGTTTTGCGATCAACCAGCATGGTGCGCATCCTTTTCTTGAGAATTCTTTTTCCGGAAATATCCGGTAATCATCGGAATCAAAGTCGATGGCACAATTGCCACAAGCGCAAGGTGCAGAACGATGAACGCACAAATCAAAGTCATCCCAACAAAATGCACAACTCGCGCACCTTCATAACCGTTCATGAAATAACCAATGAGCTGAAACTGAACTGGCTTCCAAAGCACAAAGCCCGACATGATCGTTGCGACGATAATCAGCGTGATTCCGATATAAGTCGTCTTCTGCACATAATTATAATTCAAATGATCATGTGGCAGTTTGAATTGAACTGCCTTGGTCATATCGCCAATTACACCACGCGGCGACCACGGAAAAAAGCGCCTCTTAAAATGCCCATTCCAAATTCCGATGATGAGATAAATCAGCAGATTGATAACCAACAACCACATGGCGGCCAAATGCCACCTAATGCCACCACCAAGCCAGCCGCCCAAAGTTATCGCAGCAGGAAACTGATAATCCTCGTTCCAAAAAGAAGTAGCATTATAAATCTGCCATCCGCTGGGGATCATGATCAACATGGCAATCACATTCAGCCAATGAAAAATCCGCACGCTTAACCTGTGGATTGGAGTACGTTGCGATGTGTCAGATACGGCCATGTTAGATTCCCTTTGCAGGGCATCTTTCAGCAGTAAGATGTTAATTACAAATCAACTTCGATCACTTTTTTCACGAAAAATCTATTTTGCCGTGATCGCAGCCTTCACAATTGGCAGAACCTTGGTCCCCAGAAGCTCAATCGACTTCAATTGTTCATCATGCGGCACAGTGCCAATGGCCATTTGAATGAGAATGCGTTGGTTTCCGAAAATCCTATGCAGCTCAATGACGCGGGCGGCCACATGCTCGGGGTCACCCACAATCAGATTGCCCGTCGGGCCACACGCCGCTTCAAAATGCGCGCGGCCTTGTGGTGGCCAACCGCGCTCACGACCAATGCGGTTCATCACTTCAGTATGCGCGGCGAAATAAACATCTTTGGCATGAGCAGTCGTGGTGGACACAAAACCATGCATATTTAAACTTAATGTCGCCTTTGATGGGTCACGGCCAAGCTGCTGATAGGTCTCACGGTAAAGCTGAAAGAACGGCGCAAATCGGCGCGGATCACCGCCGATAATCGCCAGCGCCATCGGTAGATCAAGAGTTGCTGCCCGAACCACAGATTCAGGCGTGCCACCAACAGCAATCCAAATCGGCATCTTCTTCTGTTCAGGCCGCGGAAAAATTCCAGCATTCACAAGGGGTGAACGAAGCTGACCATTCCAAGTGATGTTGTTGCCATCGCGCAGCTTCATCAACAAATCCAACTTCTCAGCGAAAAGTGAATCATAATCTTCCAAATCATATCCAAACAACGGATAAGACTCGATAAAACTCCCCCGCCCCGCCATGATTTCAGCGCGGCCATTGGAGAGGCCATCAACCGTTGCGAACTGTTGAAACAGCCGCACCGGGTCATCAGAACTCAAAACCGAAACGGCACTCGAAAGCTTAATCAACTTGGTCACAGCAGCCCCTGCCGCCAGCGCCACGGCAGGCGATGACACGGCATAATCTGCTCGGTGATGCTCACCTACCGCAAACACATCAAGGCCAACTTCGTCAGCCAGCTTCATTTCCTCAACCAAATTGCGCAAGCGCTGCCCAGCCCATTCGGGCTTTCCCGCTGGCACATCGGCAAAAGTATAAATCCCAATTTCCATATAGACACCTCTTAATGACTATATGTACTTTTGTTGATTACATTTCAATGATTGGCTTTTCGATTTTGCGTTTTGCAAGCATCCGAACAGGTTTTCACCTCGTCCCAAACTTTCGCCCACTTTTTGCGCCAGCTGAAAGGCCGCCCACACGCGGCACATATTTTCTCAGGCAAATCAGATTTCTTGCGCATCTTTGCCATGGGCTAACCCTTGGTGCGCAGTGTTGACCTTCCGCCATCCACGCCGATAATCTGGCCCGTAATCCACGAAGATTTGGGCGAAAGCAACAAGGCCGCCATTTCAGCAATATCATCCGCCTCGCCCAAGCGCTGCGCCGCATGAAGCCCTGCGATTGCCGTAGCCATCGCTTCATTGGATGTGAGCGCATTGGCCAATGGCGTTTTCGTGAGTGATGGCGCAATCGCATTCACGCGGATTTTGGGCGCAAGCTCGGCGGCCAGTGCGCGGGTCAGCCCTTCGATGGCCCCCTTGGCCATAGAAACCGAAGCATGCGCAGTGAACCCTTGCGCCACTGCAACGGTCGAGAATAATAGTATCGAAGCTGTGGTTTGTGTCGAAGCCTTCAGCAGCGGCAAAGCCACCTGTGCTGCGCGGAACGCACCCAAAGCATTAATCTCAAAATCCCGCAACGCATCGGCGTCGCTAAGACGGTGCAACGGCTTTAAATTGATCGTGCCCGCCGCGTAGCAGAGCCCATCAATGGCTGGCCCTGCCGCCAGAATAGCCGCCTCCAATGAAGCCCGGTCTTGAACATCGGCCACAGCAAACGTGGCACCCAATTCCGAAGCCAGTGCCGAAAGCCGCCCCCCGTCCCGCGCAATCAAATGAATGTCATTGCCAGCAGCAATGAGCTGCCGAGCAATCGCCGCCCCAATGCCACCCGTTCCGCCGATGATGATGTGTTTTGTCATGGATGTAAGTACGCTCTATTTTCATATTCGGATGCTCTAGTTGGCAAAGGAACCTCATCAGTCGCTTCGCGACAGCTTCTCCAAAGGAGAAGCGTGAAGTCATTCTCCGCCCTTAAAATCTACCCTTCCCCTCTGGGGAAGGTGCCCCAAAGGGGCGGAAGAGGTCCCTAGCCACAAGCACAACCGTCATTCCGTGCAACCCGCAGCGCAACAAAGGCGCAACGCGGAATCCAGCTTTGGGTTTTGGCCAAGCGGAACGAAAGCTGGATTCCAGATAAAGGGCTTAAAGCTTTGCTGACGCAAAACGCGCCCTTTTCCGGAATGACGGACGTTGATTTTGAATATGCCTAAATACCATCGTCATTCCGTACATGTTGGTGCGCAGTGTGAGCGCGTCACAGTATATGAATTTGGAGTTTTCGAGTTGTAAGAGGCGTAAACCAGCTTGCCACAAAACGTAGACTAAATTTGGAACCTTCTCAAAACCTGACCCAACGCAGAAAACTCGAATATGCATTTCTCGCCAAGATACCAAATTCGGTAAAATTTCGTTCGCGGTAAACTTTGCAAAAAATGCACAATCTCAGCTTCTACGTAACTAACCCGAGTTACGGATAAGGGTGGGGGATTCTCAAATCAGTTTTGATGTGATTCATGGGGTGTTGTGAAAGCAACCCACGGAGAGATCCCCCATGCA
>JAYVPZ010000431.1:0-4101 GCA_043757105.1 Aestuariivirga sp.
ATTGCGTTTCCAGCCATGGATCCACTTGGTGATGCCGTCTTTCACATATTGGGAGTCCACATGCATTTCGACAACACACGCACGTTTCAAAACATTCAAGGCTTCGATGGCCGCTTTCAGCTCCATGCGATTATTGGTGCTTTGTGGTTCACCGCCATAAATTTCTTTGCGCGTGCCGTTATAGTCCAAAATCGCGCCCCAGCCGCCGGGGCCAGGATTGCCGGAACACGCGCCATCAGTGTGGATGATAACTTTACCTTTGCTCATGCAGCAGGTTGGGCAGGTCGAAGTTCACGCGGCAATTTGAAAGACACATTTTCTTCGCGCAGCACAACTTTTTCAACCGACACGTCATAGTGGCCACGGAACGCATCGATGATTTCATTGACGAGAATTTCAGGCGCCGATGCGCCAGCTGAAAGACCGATTTTTGAAAGTCCTTGAAGTGTACTCCAATCCAAATCAGTCGCGCGTTGGACGAGAAATCCACGCGGGCAGCCGTTCTTTTCGCCCACTTCAACAAGGCGTAAGGAATTTGATGAATTGGGTGCGCCGACAACAATGAGGAGTTCAATATCGTTGGCAATCATTTTGACAGCATCTTGACGGTTGGTGGTGGCATAGCAAATGTCTTCTTTGAGCGGGCCTTTGATGGACGGAAAACGCCGTTGCAAAACGGCAATCACATCTTTCGTGTCGTCAACGGAAAGCGTGGTTTGGGTGACGAATGCTAACTTTGCGGGATCAAGAACTGAAATGGTTGCAGCATCATCGATTGTCTCAATCAGCGTGATTGCACCGGAGGGAAGCTGGCCCATTGTGCCGATCACTTCAGGGTGGTTTTTGTGGCCGATCAGGATAATTTCGAGGCCTTGCTCATGATGGCGAAGCGCCTCCATGTGAACTTTGGTGACCAAAGGACAAGTTGCATCAATCTGAAACATGGCACGGCGCTGGGCTTCGGCTGGCACGGATTTTGGAACACCGTGTGCGGAAAAGACCACGGGATGATCACCCGGCGGAATTTCGTCTAGCTCATCGACAAATATAGCACCCTTGGATTTGAGATCATCGACCACAAATTTATTATGCACAATCTCGTGGCGCACATAGACTGGCGCACCGTACAGCTCGAGCGCGCGCTCAACAATATCGATGGCACGCACGACACCAGCGCAGAATCCGCGAGGCGCAGTGAGGAGGATTTTGAGTTTGGGTAGGGGCATGAACAAGAAATGGCTGTGACGAAGTCGGATGTCAAGTTTGTCTTATTTTAAAGTCTACAATCCGACGCGTCATTCCGGCGAAAGCCGGAATCCAGACTTTCAAAAAACTCAAGTGCGGAAAGTCTGGATTCCGACTTTCGTCGGAATGACGGATGCTTTGATTATTTTTTTCACCCCAGCTCTGCGGCCCGCACCCACCAGTTTGGGTTTTTAACGGACAGCCGCGCTGTGGCAGCTAAGGCCTGTGCCATGCTTGAGGTTAAACCAAAACAGGTGGCACCGGAGCCTGACATGCGCACACTCAAAAATGCTGGTTCGCTTTGCAGGGCCAGCAATACATCTTTGATCGCGGGTTGAGTTCTGAGAGCGGCTTGTGTCAAATCGTTGCGCCAATCTGTGGGTGAAACCAGTTGAACACCGCTGAGATGAGTTTGACCTTTTGCCAAACCCAAATGTGTAAATACGCTGGCTGTGGAGCACGGTTTACGTGGATTGATCAATACAATGGCGCGAGGTAGTTCGATGGTGAGTGGTGTTATGATTTCGCCAATGCCTTGCATCCTGCATGCGGTTTCGCGAAAACACACGGGCACATCTGCGCCTAAGCTTTTGGCTAAACCTTTGATTTCCGAGTCGGACAGCTGTTGATTTGTGAGCCGCAATAACCCTCGCAACATTGCGGCAGCGTCAGCTGATCCACCACCGATGCCAGAGGCGACAGGGAGATTTTTTAAAAGGTCAACATAAACGGGCGGTAGTATCAATTTTTTAGCAGCAAATAATTTATTCAAAACGTGCCAAGCTTTGAGAATTATATTTTCATCATCGCTCGGAACATCAGCACCAAACTTTCCTGCACAGATCAAAGACAACTGATCAGATATGGTGACTGTGATTTGGTCGCCAATATCTGCAAACGCAACAACAGAATCTAGCTCATGATAGCCATCAGCCCGCCTGCCCAACACATGCAATGACAGATTGATTTTGGCTTTGGCCGTTTCAGTAACGCTCGAAATCATCAGCCAGAGGTTGGCTTTGTCTTGCTGATATCAGCAGGCTTCACCTTGGGTGGTTCAACCAAACCGTTCTTGAGGCGGTTGTCAATTTGTCCCACATCTTCTGGCTCTGGATGATTATCCTTGGCGTGTTGCCATTGAAAGCGCGCTTCAAGTTTGCGGCCAACTTGCCAATAGGCATCGCCCAAATGCTGCGCAATGGTCGGGTCAGCCGCATTCAAATCCACGGCGCGTTCGAGATAATTTACGGCCTGATCATAATCGCCCATCGTGTAATAGGCCCAGCCTAAACTATCAACGATGTAACCATCGTTCGGTTTTAAATCGACAGCGCGCTTCACCATAGCGATGGCTTCATCGAGCTTCACACCGCGATCAATCATTGAATAACCAAGATAATTAAGAACCGATGGCTCGTCTTTTGAAAGTGCAAGGGCTTTACGGAAGTCAGCCTCAGACTTCACATAATCCTTCATTTGATCATAAGATATTCCACGGAAATAATAAATCCGCCATTGAGTTTTATCTGCGCCTTGCAAAGCAATCACTTGGCTATAAGCATCAACTGCTTTTGGTAGTTCTTTACCAATTCGGTAGAGGCCGCCCAAAATGATCAAAGCCTCGGTATTTTTTGGGTCCTTCGCCACAACAGATTGTAGTTTTTCAATGGCTTCTTTAGCCTTGTCGTCAGTTTGCAAATTTATGGCAATCTGGGTGTCAGCATAATTGCGCAAAGGCGAAGTTGTAGGTACGCGCTCATAGGCAGTGATAGCCAATTGGTTGGCTTTCATGTCACTATAGATGTCGCCGACCATGGAACGCATCACCGCTTCATCGGGATTCAGCGCCAACGCTAATTGTGAATACATCAATGCGGCATCCGCACTTTGATCACCGTTCATGGCCGCTGCCAGCGAAAACAACACTTCGGAAACGCCTTGTGCTGGTGTTGTAATAAAGGGTGCGGGTTTATTGCCTGATCGTATTTCGGCCAAACTCGACTCGATCAATGCTGCCCGTTGCCCGCCGTCCAAAAATTTCTGATAGATCTTTTCGGCAAAATCATTGTGATTGTTTCGTTGCAGAAAATTGGCATAGGCTTGCACAACACGAAGACTATTGCCTGTCAGTTCATAAGCTTTCTTGTAAGCCATGTCAGCGCGCATCGTGGAGTTTAGATAATCGGCAATCATGGCTGTGTGAACGGATTTGTAACCGGCAAAGGCATCTTGCCCGTCAAGCTTATTCAATTCTTTCAAAGCAGCATCCAGCGAACCCTCACCAGCATAAGACCAAGCACTGAGCAAAGCCGATGTTAACTCACCAGCGGGCGTATAAGCGGCTTCTTTGAATTGCAGGCGAGCCTCAGGATAACGACGATTGCGAAACTCTTTGAGGCCAAGCACAATGCGCGCCATGCGCTGTTGACTGTTATTGGCAATCACATCAGGTGCCAATGTTTCTGCCGTGGCAACATTGCCCTTGCCCAATTCAGCTTGAAATAGGCGTTCAATGAGAACTGGATTGCCGGGTTCTTGTTTGAGTGCTGCACTTAAATAAACGGCTGCTGCTTCAGCATCGCGGGTACGGCCTGCGGTGCGGCCGGCAAGATAATTGCCCGAAAATGATGTTTCAAAATTCGTACCTGCATAAGCCAATCCTGAAACCATAAACCCAGCAAAAACCCAAGACACAGTGCGCAGCAGCATGATGATCCAATCTTTATTTGTGCAACATAATATTTGCACGATTCATCCTGCTAGATTGAGGTTTTTTAGCGATCACCGCAAGAGAAAAGGGCAGGGTTCTTTTTCAAGAACCCCGCCCAATAATATCACAAGCCGAATTAATTTATT
>JAYVPZ010000432.1:0-16076 GCA_043757105.1 Aestuariivirga sp.
GAGCCACGAAGCACTGCTTCGGCCGGTTTAGCTCAGTTGGTAGAGCACCTGATTTGTAATCAGGGGGTCGCGAGTTCGAATCTTGCAACCGGCACCATCTTTATTGAGCGGACGTTTCGAACACGGTTTTGGCTCCTCCATTTTCATATCCTTCAGGCAATTTGCCCTTTAGGTTTGTAATGCGCTTTAACAGTAAGCAATCAAAAATCTGATCCACAGCTTGCTTTGCTCCAGCAACACGCGACGGATGATCTGTATCAGCTGCAGCATGTGGCAAAAGTTCGAGTCTTCCGGGATAGCGCTTTGCAAGATCGATATAAGGAACCATGGGTCCCGAAAGCACACCAGTTGTTTCATCATTGAACAGATCGGCATCTATCGCCGCGTGGGCCACTTGGCCCGAGCTCAGCGCGCTGTCCAACGCAGCTGTGTTAACCAACTCACCGCGATCATAGTTAATCAAGATGCTTTGATCATTCATGACTTGAAAGACCTTTTCATCAATCAAACCTGCGTTCGAAAATTTGTTTTTGGCATTGTCGAATGCGCCAAGTCCTACATGCACACTTAAAACATCAGCGCCTCGCGCCGCATCAATCATGTCAACCGCAAATTCGAACCCACCTGCTTCAATTGCAGCACGGTGGTGCGGCCTTGCATGGACTACAACTCTCATTCCAAAAACTTGCGCAATGCGCGCCACTTCACCGCCAATATTTCCAAATCCAATAATGGTAAATTTTTTGCCTTCTAACTTTTCAGTTGGATATTCGCGCAAGTTTCGCCCTGTATCAAAGTCACCGGCAACGACTCGCGCGTGCAGTTCATCGACAGGTAAGTTGGGGCGAACACGTAATAGCGCTTTAAAAACCATTTGCGCTGTGGCTCGGCTATTAAAGCTTGGCGTGTTCATCAATGGCGCAATGCCACCAACGCCGCTGCCGCCACCCCAAGAGGCACTGCCCATATTGCCTGTGCCCGCACCAATGCGAACACCGCCAAAATTGAAAATTGATTCGTTTGGGATGAATGTGGCTGCTGCAATTACGCCATCAAACTGGCCTTGATCCGTAAGCCGCAAAATATCTGCAGCAGTGGAGATATCTGGCTCGTAGTAGAAATTGAGTTTATGGGGTGAGGCAGATTTTCCAGCGCCCGAATGAAACACGCCGCCTTTGGATTCAATATGCTGTTTCACTTCCGATGGATCAGGATGTCCATTGGCATCAAACTTGAGGCCAATCAGATCGAGAATAAGAATTTTATAAGTTCCGTCCTTATTCCCCAATTTTGCAACCTCAGCCAAAAATGTTCTGGAGTGATGCTAATGCATCCACTTGCGTTAGATTAGTATGCAAAGGTGTAACAGAAATGCGTTTGTTGAAAACCGAAGCCAAATCTGTGCCCTTGGGTGGTGTGCCGCGTTCACGCGCAAAGCCCAGCCAGAAATAAGCGTGGCCGCGCGCATCCACACGCTCATCAACTGTTAAATAATTTTGGTCGCGTTTGCCTTGAATGGTCACATCAATGCCAGCCACTTCATCTGGGCGGCAATCAGGAAAGTTCACATTGACCAAAAGGCCCGGCCCGAAGTCCATCGCCATTAGTTTTTTGACGACATCACTCCCATGTTTTTCGGCAACACTAAAACTCTCGCCATTGCCAAACATTCCAACGACTTGGCTTAGTGCGATTGATTTGATGCCTAACGATGTGCCTTCCATGGCAGCGGCAATCGTGCCGGAATAAGTGATGTCATCAGCAATGTTCTGCCCACGATTAACACCCGACAAAATTAAATCAGGCATGGCCGGCATAATCTTTCGCACTGCCATCACAACACAATCAGCTGGCGTTCCTGTGGTTTCAAATTTTCGTTTTTCAATTTGGCGGTAGCGCAAAGGGTGGGAAATCGTGAGCGCTCGCCCTGCTGCTGAGCGTTCAACATCAGGTGCCACCACCCACACATCGTCACTGATGCTGCGCGCGATTTTTTCTAATGCCTCAAGTCCAGCCCCGTGAATGCCGTCATCATTGGTAACGAGAATGCGCATTGCTTACGGCCTCTTGATCACGGTCATGCCGCCCATATAGGGATGCAACACTTCGGGGATGGTGACCGAACCATCATTATTCTGATAATTTTCCAAAACCGCCACCATTGTGCGGCCCACGGCCAATGCAGAACCATTCAACGTATGAACATAACGCGCCTGCTTGGCATCAGCCGCCTTGCACCGCGCCTCCATGCGCCGCGCTTGAAATTCACCAAATTGCGAACAGGAAGAAATTTCGCGGTATGCATTCTGCCCTGGAAGCCACACTTCAATATCATAGGTCTTGCGCGATCCAAAGCCCATGTCGCCTGTGCACAAAACAATAGTGCGGTGGTGCAGATTAAGGCGCTTCAAAACTTCTTCGGCGCAACCCGTCATGCGCTCATGTTCAGCGTCAGATTGTTCAGGTGTGGTGATCGACACCAGTTCAACCTTTGAAAATTGATGCTGGCGGATCATGCCGCGCGTATCCCTGCCCGCAGCGCCCGCCTCGGCGCGGAAGCATGGCGAATAAGCCGCCATACGAATTGGCAGTTTGGCTTCATCGAGAACTTGTTCGCGAACCAGATTGGTCAGCGATGCCTCAGCAGTCGGAATCAAATAATGCCCGGAGGTCGTTTTAAACAAATCTTCTTCGAACTTGGGAAGCTGCCCTACGCCATACATCGCCTCCGCGCGTAACATATATGGCGCATAGGTCTCGCTATATCCAAATTCATCGGTATGAAGATTGATCATAAATTGCGCCAATGCACGTTCCAACCGTGCCAGCGCGCCTTTCAGCACGACGAAACGCGCACCTGAAAGCTTTGACGCTATCTCAAAATCCATCAAGCCAAGGCCTTCGCCTATGTCAAAATGCTGCTGCGGTTCAAAATTCTTGAGGGGCTTCGTACCCCATTGTCGAACTTCTACATTGTCGTTTTCGTTTTTGCCATCGGGCACAGCAGCTAGAGGAATATTGGGGACGACAGCGAGCGCATCATTTAGCGCTTTGGTTTGAATTCGTTCGTGTTCTTCGCCATGCGTAATTGCATCTTTCAGTCCAGCGACTTCGGCCTTCAACTTATCCGCAAGCGCCACATCTTTCTTGCCCATGGCCATGCCAATTTCTTTAGACAACGCGTTGCGACGGCTTTGTGCATCCTGCAATTTCTGCATGGTCTCGCGTTTTTGCTCGTCCAGTGCCAGAAGCGACACAGATATCGATGCTAATCCACGCCGGGCCAAGCCAGCGTCAAAAGCCTGAGGGTTATCGCGGATCGCCTTAATATCGTGCATGAAAAGTCACCTGATTTGAAAACTGCAAAGCACCCCTATAGAGGGCTTGGGCAAGATGCTCAAACAGGAATTATGTGGGTGTCACATCCGTGGAAGATGACGCCTTAGCTTTGCGCTTTTCAATATACCAAACAGACCAAACGGCGGCCTCGTACAGCAGCCCAAGCGGAACCATCATCGCAACCATAGAAAACGGATCAGGCGGCGTAATCACAGCCGCCAAAGCCGCAATGCCTACGAGTGCAAAACGACGACCTTTGGTCAGCATTTCATGGGTTACAATGCCCAACTGACCAAGCAAAGTGAGTACAACGGGCAATTGAAACGTCAATCCAAAAGCAAAAATCAACGTCATCACAAAATCAAGATAAGGTTCAATATCGGGCATCACGGTAATGCCAGCATCGGCACCGACTGCGAAGAAAAACTTAATCGCAAAAGGCAGCAGCATAAAATAAACCAGCGCCGCGCCCATCAAGAAACAAATCGGCGTCGCTAACAAATAGGGCGCAAAAACTGCGCGTTCATGTTTGTAAAGTCCTGGTGCGACAAAGCGATAAATCTGAGTGGCGATCAGCGGGAATGCGATAAACAACCCGCCAAACATAGCGATTTTTAATTTAACAAAGAACACGCCAAGCAGCTTGATCGAAATCAAAGTGATGTCCGTGCCCGTTCCCCAATAAAACGGCTTCACCAATAAGTGTAGAATTTGTGTCGAAAAATAAAAACAAAAAATCAATGCAACAACAAATCCGGCCGTCGCCCACATAAGCCGCGTGCGCAACTCATTCAGATGATCCATCAGAGGGGCTTCGCTGGAGTCGATGTCTTCTTTGGTCATATTTTTTTGACCTGTTCAACATCAAGGCTTTGACCGCCTACAATCGTCTCGCCGGCGCCCGGACTAAACAATTTCTCAAATTCAGCGGTCTTGTAGTTTGAAGTTGAACCAGCCTGCCTAGCCAGCATCGATGGTGCAGAAACGGCGCTGTCGATATTTGACTTTAACCCTTGCAAATCATTTTTGAGGCTGGCCACCCCAGCATCTTTCATTGCGATATCAACATGGCCCTGAAACTCGCGCGACATGGAGCGCGCCTTGGCCATAAACTGCCCAAACTTGCGCAACACAATGGGCATGTCGTCCTTGCCGATTACCATGAAGGCAATCAAACCAAGCACAAGCATATGAGTGTAACTCAGCCCAAAATCAAACATGAAGCAAAACCCTCAACCGTCGGATAAAGGCGCTTAGCTTTTCACTTTTTCAGCGGCTTGCTTGGCTGCATCAGCAGCCTGTTGTTCTAAAGTCTTCACTGTGCCAGCAACATCAACCGGATCATCAGCGAGACCCTTCTTGAAACTCTTAATGCCCTTGGCCACATCCCCCATCAGGTCAGACACTTTGCCCTTGCCGCCGAACAGAACCATGACAACCACGAGAACCAAAACCCAGTGATACCACGAAAACGAACCCATTTTAATAACTCCTCAGAAAACTTGTTCGCTGAACTATTGCAGAAAGCATTTGCCCCCGCAACAAAACAACCACACCTGAAATGGCTATTGTTAGAGCAATTGTAAAGTAAAAATTGGACGAAAAATGATTTAAGCCGCAGCCTGCACAACCCGGTTGCGGCCTTCGCGTTTTGCCGCATAAAGAGCTGAATCGGCTCGCTTTAACAGGGTTTCCAGAGTGTCTTGAGCATTTGAAAGGGTTGCCACACCAATAGAAATCGTAACGGGTATTCCTGTAATCGGGCCTGCGGTAAAGACTTTCGAAGCAATCGACTTGCGCAACCGCTCCGCTATTATATGCGCCGCTTCCATGTTCGTGGATGGCAAAACCAACACAAACTCTTCGCCGCCAGTGCGGCAGCAGAGGTCAATAGTGCGGGTGTTTTCACGAATTCGCAGCGCCAATTCCTGCAAAACTTTATCGCCAGCATTATGGCCGTAAGTGTCATTTATCGGTTTAAAGAAATCGACATCAAGCGCCAAAACAGCCAAAGACTTTCCGCGATTGATGAAGTGTTCGATCAAATTAGTCAAATGCGTTTCAAGATAACGACGATTGTAAAGCCCCGTCAGAGGATCAGTAACCGCCAACTCAATGGAAGCTTTAACGCTAGAACGAAGTTGTTCAGTGTAACGCCAACGCTTAATTTGTGTGTTCACACGAGCTAACAGTTCTTGCCGATCAACTGGCCTCAGCAAATAATCATTTACGCCCATATCAAGTGCGCGTAACAGCCGCACTTGATCATCTGGTTCAACTAAAATTAGAATCGGCGTTTGACGTGTCGCTTCAAATGATCTGAGCTGCGAACACAATCGCAAACCGTCAAATTTTTCATGCTCCAAGCTTATAATGATCAATTCATATGGTACGCCAACCGTTGCTGCCGTTTCAACGGCTGAATTGGGATCAACGACACTGGTCACAAGATGATGACCAGCCAACGCAGTCTTAATACGCTCTACTGAAGTTTCACGCGTATCAACCAGCAAAATCCGACCGTCTTTGGCCGTACTTTGAGCCTCAACTTTGAGCATTGAATGGATGCTGTTGCCTGTCTCCGCGCGAATACGCAGCTCATCAGTCAACATTTTCAATCGTACCAAGCTCTTGATACGGCAAAACAAAGAAATGTCATTGACCGGCTTCGTCAAAAAATCATCCGCACCTGCGTTCAATCCGCGAACCTTGTCCTCGGGTTGATCCAAGGCCGTCACCATGATAACCGGAATATGCTGCGTGGCGGGGTTGGATTTAATGCGTTTGCAGACCTCAATGCCATCTAATCCGGGCATCATCACGTCAAGCAAAACTAGATCCGGCTTGTTGCGCGCAATCGCTTCCAAAGCATCAAGGCCATTCATGGCCGTGATAACTTCAAAATATTCAGCCGTCAGTTTGGCTTCAAGCAGCCGAACATTCGCCAAAATATCATCAACAACAAGAACTCGAGCAGTCATTATTTTGGTTGCTTTAAAAACTTATCAATTGTTTGCAAAAATCCAACAACAGAAATCGGTTTGGAAATATAGGCCTCGCAGCCCCCTTCCCTGATTTTCTGCTCATCGCCCTTCATTGCAAATGCAGTAACGGCTATCACTGGAATGCGCTTTAATTCGGGATCTTCTTTCAGCCACTTGGTCACCTCAATGCCAGATACTTCGGGCAACTGAATGTCCATCAAAATCAAATCAGGCATATGCTTGCGCGCAATTTCGAGCGCCGAAAGCCCGTCACGAGTCTGCACAACTTTGTACCCATGTGCCTCTAGCAAGTCATTGAACAATTTCATGTTCAATTCATTGTCTTCAACAACCAAGACTGTTTTTTGCATCGCCATCCCCATGGTAGGCTGAGTGTCACTCGCGATATGGTCTTGTGCACCAAAGTCCATCTTCGAAAACACTCCCAATCCCAAGATCGAACCGGTTGCATTTGAACCGGACTTTCGATTAATCCAAATATGCTTGTGGGCCAAGCACAGTAACTAATTTCTTAAAGCATTAAATTTCATTCAAAATTCTGGTTAACGAAATCAAATCATGGGTTTAAAAAACACTTCGCCGAAAGCTTTAGAAGGCACAACTATAGCGCTACAACTAATAGCTTTTCTTGCATCTGATGATGAGCGGCTAGACCGCTTTACGTCATTAAGCGGCATGAGTTTAGGGGATATGAAAGATGGGGCCGAAAATCCGGTTTTCCTCGGATTCATGCTCGATTACGCCTTGCAAGACGAAGCACTGATTCTGTCATTTGCCGAAAACCAAGAAATTTCACCTCAATCTTTGGCATATGCACGCCGCCAACTGCCCGGAGCAAGCGATGATTTCTGAACAAACACACCAGCAACTCGCCTCGCTCAACATATCTTCCTCAAAACCCATCATAATCTGCGATGTTGATGAGGTTGTCGTACATTTCGTTCGCGATTTCGAGCATTTTATTAACACAGAAGGCCTGATCCTCAGTCATGGCAACCCCGTCGAATTTTATGTTTTGCATGAGCGTGCAACGCAGAAAAAGGTTGAACCGCAACACGCAAACGATCTGATCAATGATTTTTTCATCGAGCGCACTAAAAACATGAAACCAATCGAAGGCGCAGTTGAAAGTCTTTTATCGCTGGGTGAAAGTGCATCAATTGTAATGCTTACCAATCTTCCACACTTTGCGGGCGATGACCGACGGTCAAATTTAGCGACTTTGGGCTTGGAATATCCGGTAATCACCAACTCAGGCCCAAAAGGTCCTGCAATTCTTAACATCGCTTCGCGTACTAAAGCACCAGTAGTGTTTATAGATGACAGCCAGAATTTTATCCAATCAGCCTATGATCATGCGCCCCATGTACACCTCATTCATTTTTTGCATGATGAACGCTTTTCAAAATATGTGCCCGAGCTAGATTACGTTTCGTTGCGCGCTGATAATTGGCAGAATGTGAAGTCCCACACGGCAAAACTTTTGAACGTCTAGCGCTTCGGCTAAACTGGCCTTATTCTCTACCAATGGCCGCCGATGATGTAACCAAAGGGTTCTGTCGCGATTGTTTGCAAGAATTTGCAACACTGACGAAGCGTTGCAAAAATTGCGGTGGCCCACGAATAGTTCAACATCCAGAGCTTCATGATCTTGCAATCGCCCATATTGATTGTGATGCATTCTATGCTGCAGTCGAAAAGCGTGACAATCCAGACTTGCGCGATAAGCCTGTGATCGTCGGCGGACAAACGCGCGGCGTGGTTTCCACTGCCTGCTACATTGCGCGCATCCACGGCGTAAAATCCGCAATGCCAATGTTCAAAGCGTTGAAGTTGTGTCCCAATGCTGTGGTTGTGAGACCCAACATGGCGAAATATGCAGCTGCCGGAAAAATTGTTCGCAACATCATGCTCGAGTTCACGCCATTGGTGCAGCCCGTTTCGATTGACGAAGCCTTTCTCGATCTCAGCGGAACTAAAAAACTTCATGTCGCCTCTCCTGCACTTTCACTTGCAAGACTGGTGAGGCGCATCGAAACCGAAGTTGGCATTACGGCATCGATTGGACTTTCCCATAATAAATTCCTTGCGAAACTCGCGTCCGAATTTGAAAAACCACGCGGCTTTTCCATCATCGGGAAAACCGAGACTCGCGAGATTTTGGCAGCAAAATCCGTCAGTGCAATTTGGGGCGTCGGCAAAGCCACACAAGCCCAATTAGCCAAGGGCGGCATCACCATGATTAATCAACTTCAGACAATGGAAAAGAATGATCTGATGCGCCGTTTCGGCAATATGGGAGCAAGGCTCTATCACCTCTCACGCGGCGAAGATTTGCGCGATGTTTCCACCGAACAAGAAACTAAAAGAATCAGTGCCGAAACGACTTTCAACGATGACATCTCAGACTATGCAGAATTAGAACCCATACTATGGAAGCTTGCTGAACGCGTTTCATACCGAGCAAAGTCTTCTGGTATAGCCGGACACACAATTACGCTAAAACTGAAAACCAAAGACTTCCAAACACTGAGTCGCGCAGCATCATTCGAAACCTCTACGAATTTGGCCCACCGCATTTTTGAAGCGGCAAATCCACTTCTCAAAAAAGAAACGGGGAAGAAAAGCTTTCGTCTGATTGGTGTTGGTATTTCACATCTGGTCGAGCGTAAAAAATCGGATGAAGAAGGATCTCTGGATACCTATGATGTAGCGCTCACTAAAACAGAAATTGCGATTGATACGATCCGCAAAAAATTTGGAACCAATGCTGTGGAACGCGGCCTCAGTTTTAAAAATCCGAAAGCCCAAGATTAGAAAGCGTAAACTGCATCGCCCTTCTGGCGCACCATTATCATCGGGGCCATGCGTTCGTGAAACTCAATTGCAAAAGGCTTGAAACGCTTCACCAACGTGCCGCGAATATCGGGCCAACTGGCATCATCGCAATCAAGGCACACGGAAAACACAATTTTATCTTGCCCCATTGCAGGCAGATGAATTGAAACACCGAATTTTGGAATATCATATCGATCAGCAGCCGCATGAATGTCTTGCAGAATTTCATCAACCGCCATCCATTCTTTCCAATCAACAATGCGGCCATCACGAAGATCATTCATCACCGGGTCGCCTAGCGGCGTAAAATTTTTCATATATTCATTCATGTAATTCGGATCATAAGTTGCAATCCAAATAACTTGGTCAGGAAGCTCATCGGTGAATTGCATGTACCAATAAGACAAGTGCTTCACGCCAGCGCGTTTAACTGTTTCATCAAGAAACGCCGTCGCCTCTTCAAATGTTTGAAAGGGCCTTCGCCCCGCTGTTGCTAACAAATCGACCATGTACTCTGTCCTGTGTCTAAGACGTTAGGTTAGACTCCGATCCTAAATCAAGCGTTAAGAAGCTCAGCATTACCTCCTGAAGCTGTTGAATCTGTTGAACAAACACGTTCAACCACAAAGCGAGTTAAGCTGTGGGGCCCACCCGCTTTTGGTCCCGTCCCCGAAAGTCCTTCACCACCAAAGGGTTGCGCGCCAACCACGGCACCGATTTGATTACGGTTAACATAAAGATTGCCAACTTTAACGCGCGCTCTGACCCTGCGAGCGACACTCTCGATGCGGCTATGAAGCCCAAGTGTTAACCCAAAACCCTTGGCATTAATCTCGTCGCACACTTGATCGAGCCTGTTTCCGGCGAATCGCACCACATGTAAAATTGGTCCAAACACCTCGCGCGAAAGCATAGAAATTGATTTTATTTCATATGCAGCAGGAGAAACAAACGTTCCTTCTTTGCAATGATTAGGAAGTTGCATATCCAGAATTGTAATCGCATCTCGCGACATTTTAGATTTATGCTGGTCGAGCATCGCTTTCGCATCTTCATCAATCACCGGCCCAACGTCAGTTGAATAATCAGATGGATCACCAATGCGAAGTTCAGCCATGGCCCCCTTCAACATCGCAATCACTTTGTCAGCAATGTCTTCTTGAACAAACATAATGCGCGCCGCAGAACAGCGCTGCCCAGCACTATCAAAAGCCGAAGCAACAACATCGCGCACCGCCTGTTCTGGCAAGGCCGAAGAATCAACGATCATGCAATTGAGTCCACCCGTCTCAGCTATAAATGTCGGAATAGCACCATCGCGCATTGCAAGTGTGCGATTAATAATTCGAGCCGTGTCATTTGAACCTGTGAAAGCAACGCCCGCCAGTGCTGGATGATTGAGAAGTGTTTTACCAATTCTCGCACCATCGCCCGGCAAAAAATGCAAAACACCAGGCGGCACACCAGCAAGATGCAAAAGCTTCACAGCTTCAAAGGCCACTAATGGAGTTTGCTCGGCCGACTTTGCAATGACTGCATTGCCAGAAGCCAAAGCGGCAGTCACCTGTCCCGTGAAAATTGCTAGCGGAAAATTCCATGGCGAGATACACGCAAACACACCGCGCCCATGCAACGAAATTTCATTCACTTCGCCTGTGGGGCCGGGCAAGCGTTCAGGCGCTGAAAACTGCTCACGAGCTTGCGCCGCATAAAACCGCAAGAAATCCACCGCCTCGCGCAAATCGCCCAGTGCATTATCAAGTGTTTTTCCTGCTTCACGCACCAACAAAGAGATCAACACAGGTCGATTTTCTTCATAAAGATCAGCAGCCTTTTCCAAGATGACCGCACGTGCCTCTCCGCCAAGAACATCCCAGCCAATTTGATTTAGGGCAGCGCTGTTCATCGCCACATCAACCATTCTATCACTGGCTTCCAAAACTTCGCCAACTTGTAAATTGCGATCATAAGGCGCAAAAATTTTGCGAAGCGGCCCATCATTTTGCGCCTTACCATCAACAATTGCTGACGCTGAAAACTGTTTCGCAATCATGCCTTTCACCAATGCCTCACGATCACTTGTGCGCCATAACGGCAGGCCCGCCGAATTCACGCGACCATCAAACAACGCAGCGGGTTTACGAATACCCGAATGCGAAATCTCTTTCAGCTCCAAAACATGATCAACCGGATTTCCAACAATTTCAGCAAGTGGAGCTCCATCATCCGCCAGACGGTTAACGAATGACGTGTTTGCCCCATTTTCTAAAAGCCTGCGCACCAGATAAGCCAGCAAATCTTGATGGCTGCCAACTGGCGCATAAATCCGGCAAGGCTGCTTTGCGATTATTTGATCATAAAGCGCCTGCCCCATGCCATGGAGCCGTTGAAATTCAAATCTCAAATCATCCCCTGCCATCACTGTGACGGCCGCAACTGTCTGGGCGTTGTGTGTTGCAAATTGCGGATAGAAAACATCGCGCCGCGAAAGCATAAAACGCGCACAAGCCAGATAGCTGACATCAGTGCAAACCTTGCGCGTAAACACCGGAAAATCTTCTAGGCCCGCTTCTTGCGCACGCTTAATTTCGGTGTCCCAATAAGCACCTTTCACCAACCTTACCGGAAGCACCCGCGATGTTGCTTGCGCCAGTTTTGCCAACCATTCCAAAACAGGCAAGGCTCGCTTGCCATAAGCTTGCACTGCAAGGCCGAGCCCATTCCAATTTTTCAGCCTTTCATCGTTTGCCAACCGTTCAAACAACTCCAACGAGATATCAAGCCGCGCCACTTCCTCTGCGTCCAAAGTTAAACCGACGTTCTGCGCCTTGGCTTGCAGAGCGAGTAGCAACACAACCTCAAACAAATGACCGAGGGCAACGACGCGGTGCTTTTCCTCATAGCGCGGATGAAGTGCGGAAAGTTTTACCGAAAGTGAAGGGCTAGCCAACACGTCTTTACCACCGGCCAACTTACCCAGTGCAGTCTGGTAAGCATTAAAATAGTGATCAGCATCGGCCATCGTCATGGCGCTCTCGCCAAGCATATCAAAACTATAGCGGTAGCCTTTGGCTTCCTCAACGCGCGCCAAGTTCAATGCCTCGTCCATAGTTTGGCCCAAAACAAATTGTCGACCCATAATCCGCATCGCCTGTTTGATCGCATTGCGTAAAATCGGTTCTCCAGATTTGCGCACAAGACGCTTTAGAAATCCAAAGCCATCTCCGCTCACATCTTGCCCCATTGAAACAAGACGACCGGTCAACATTAAACCCCAAGCCGAAGCATTTACAAAGAGCGATTCAGATTGGCCGAGATGAGACTCCCAATCCCGCCCTCCAATTTTATCAGCAATCAAACGGTCAGCCGTTGCCGCATCTGGAATGCGTAACAGCGCCTCCGCCAAACACATCAACACAACGCCCTCTTGCGACGATAGCGAATATTCCTGCATGAATGCATCAATGCTGCCTTGCGCGTTACGGTTCTTGCGCACAACCTCAACCAAGTTAGACGCAATATCTAAAACCTTAGCATCATCGGCGACGTCAAGCTTTGCCTTGCCAGCAAGCAGACGAATGAGCGTGGCTTCATCCTTGAAAAGATAGTCATCAATTTCGTCGCGCTTCAATGTGTTTGGCATTTCAGACTCCTGCAATTGCAATGAATCTATCATTTTGTAAAAATAATTATTCACTTCATTCGTGAATTAAATTAGTGATAAACACTAAATGATGATCAATACTGAGAGAATTACTATGAGATTAGAATATCAGACAGTTGATATAGACAAAGTCGATTTGCAACTTCTCAAACACCTTCAGGCCGATGGTCGCATGTCTGTGGTGGAGCTTTCCAAACGCGTGAACTTGTCGCCCACCCCCTGCACCCAGCGTATCAAGCGGCTGGAAGAAGCAGGCGTGATCATAGGCTATCACGCAAGGCTTTCACCTGCAGCACTCGGACAAGCACTGATGGTTTTTGTTACCGTTAAATTGCGCGGCACTGATGAAGCCACTTTGGAAAAATTCAACGCTGCTGTAAAGCCAGTGAAACAGATTCTCGAATGCCACATGGTTGGTGGTGGCTTTGATTATCTTCTTAAAATTCGGGTGCAGGACATGGGCGAATATCGAGAAATTTTGGGTGGCGTGATAGGTGCGTTGCCAATGGTCGAAGGCACACATTCATATTTTGTCATGGAGGAGGTCAAAGAAAGTCCCCTGCTTCCGCTCACACAAGCGAAAACTAAGTCATGAGCCTCAAAATAGTTCGCAATGTTGTCTCCTTGCGCCGCGAAACGACGAACTGGAAAAGCGAAGGTCTAACCTATGCCATCGTGCCAACCATGGGCGCATTGCATGATGGGCATTTAGATTTGGTGCGTGAAGCTTTAAAACGCGCTGACCGCGTTATGGTGTCGATCTTCGTGAACCCCAAGCAATTTGGCGCGAACGAAGATTTGGGCCGCTATCCGCGCGATGAAGAAGGCGATGTCGAAAAACTGAGCGCCGAAGGCGTACAACTTATTTTTGCACCCTCACCAGACATCATTTATCCCATAGGGTTTTCAACCACTATCCATGTTGAAGGCCCGGCTAAAGTTGGCCTTGAAGATAAATTCCGCCCGCAGTTTTTTGACGGCGTTGCAACCATCGTGTCCAAGCTTTTCATTCAGTCTGGCGCAAATTTCGCTATGTTCGGCGAAAAAGATTATCAACAGTTGCAAGTCGTCACTCGCGTAGCCAAAGATTTGGACATCCCCATTGAAGTGATCGGCGTTGCAACACGCCGCGAGGAAGACGGCTTGGCCATGTCATCACGCAACCGATATTTATCAAAGACCGAACGTATGCAAGCAACAGCTATTTACAAGAACTTGATGCAAGCCGCTGAAAAAATCCGCAGCGGTGTCAATCAGCAAACTGCTACCCGCGCTGCATCGCGCTCCCTCACCACGCTTGGGTTTAAGGTGGACTATGTTACAGCCCGAAATGCCGAGACCTTGGCCGTGCCGGAAAACGCGAATGAACCCCTGCGCCTAATTGCCGCCGCATGGCTGGGCAAAACGCGGTTGATCGATAACATCGCCGTTTAAATTAGACCCAGCTCAACCAACTCGCGCCGCATCTTATCTGATATGTCGCCTACTTTTTCACCGCGCGGCAGATCAACTGGCGCGTCCTCTTCCTTCAAATAGCGCCAGCCTTGGAAGGCGCGGCGTGGCGAAGGTCGCACCAGAATAATTTGCGGCTTAAACAAAATCCGGCAACGCTGAATTCCGTCGCCCCCGATAACCTCCTGCAAATCAGCAATAGGCTGGCGACATAAAATCAGCCCACGGATCACCCAATAGAGCGATCCATTCGGCAATATCTCTTCCTTACGACGTGGGAACATGCGCGTCACATGGTCGAGGTCTTCATTGCTTTTCCTAGCAAGCTTGACCCAAGAACTCATCTCCTCAATCTCGGATACGCCAACACAGAGTTTGATTAGATTTAAAGCCATGGCATAGTGCAACCTTCGGGAACTGATTGGCCACCATAAGCGCTTTGCGATGGTAGGTGAACAAAAGCCTTTTGGTTTCCCCAGCTTTAAACAGGAGATCATTATGTCCACAGTCGCAAAAGTTATCGAACTCACTTCATCTTCATCAAAAGGCATTGAAGATGCTGTTGAAACGGGCATCCGCCGCGCCGATTCAACCTTGGACAATATTGAAAGTGCTTGGGTTCAAGACATTAAATGCGTTGTTAAAAATGGCAAAGTGGCCGAATGGCGCGTGAATATGAAGGTCACATTCCTGCTTAAATAACCTGCTGATCACAAGCAATTGAACACCGTTGCACCAACTTGATTGGCGGCGCTCGGCGGCTTAGCCCATAAAAAAAATGTGCAAAGTTCGAGAACCCCCAACACAAGAGCCGAAAAAACATTCTCGGCCGTCCCTTTTATTGGCTATTTAGCCAATGAATTGCCAATGCTATATGCCTATCTGGGCGATGTAGCGTTTAACAAAATAGCTGACGAGTATGTTTCGACGAATTCCAGAAAACGCGAAAATGCTAATTTTCTGGGAACGCAACTGCCGCAATTTTTGCAAGCATCCCAAAGCTTCGCCCACAACCCTGAGATTTTCGAACTTGCTTCATTCGAGGTGGCAATCAACAAGGCTTTCGTCGCGCCCGAAACTTGTTTTGCGACCAGCCTGGAGTTCGAACCTTCTCAGCAACAATCGAAAAGGATTACGTTTGTTGAATCTGCACAGGTTTTACTTTTCAATCAAAACACCACCAGTATTTGGGCCGCACTGAAATGTGAGGAAAAGCCGCCGAGGCCACACAGGCTAGATGAACCTCAACATGTGTTGGTTTGGCGACAACGCGGCGCTTCAAGATTTCGCATCCTGGGTGAAGAAGAAGCAAACCTGTTCCAACACTTTGCCAAAAAAGCAAAACAGAAACCAATCTTGGAAAAATCCGATGTTCAACGAACCTCAAACTATCTGCGAAGTTGGCTCGACGCTGAATTGGTTGCCTGCGCTGTTTGAACCCTTTTGAAGTAGCCAAGGTCAATGGATTTGAATTGAAATGTGCTGGCAGCAATGATACCAATATTATGTCGCACCATAAGCTCTGATAAACGCCTACCATCAATCAAAACAATTTTCTTCGAAATAGCCCTTACCACAGCATGGGCTGCCGTTGTAAACTGGCCTGTGGTTACAAAGATGCCCTTCACCGCATGTTGTGCATCCAAACTACCAACAAAATCCCGAACCGCAGAAACAGGCACAGTGCTGCCAGGTTTTAATCGCTTGGCTTGAATATAAATCATATCAAGACCCAGCTCATCCATCTCAATGATCCCGTCAATACCGCCGTCACCGCT
>JAYVPZ010000433.1:0-4074 GCA_043757105.1 Aestuariivirga sp.
GGCTTTGCTCTTGCCCTGATGGCAGGCACAGCTATGGCCGAAGACACCACGTTGACAATCGCCACTGTGAACAACGGTGACATGATCCGTATGCAAAAATACACGGACGATTTCACTGCTGCCAACCCCGGCATAAAGCTGAATTGGGTGACATTGGAAGAAAACGATCTACGTCAAAAAGTGACGAAGGACATTTCAACCAAGGGCGGCCAATATGACGTTCTGACCATCGGCATGTATGAAACGCCAATCTGGGGCAAAAAAGGCTGGCTTGTTCCACTCGCAGGCTTGGATGACCCGAAAGATATTCTGCCAGCTATTGCTGGCGGTCTTTCCTATGACGGTAAACTCTATGCAGCTCCATTCTATGGCGAGTCCTCTTTCGTTATGTATCGCAAGGACTTGATGGCAAAAGCTGGCTTGAAAATGTCAGATACGCCAACTTGGACTGAAATCATCGCAGCAGCCGATAAAATGACAGATCGTGCCGCTGGCATTAACGGCATCTGCCTTCGCGGCAAAGCCGGCTGGGGCGAAAACATGGCATTCCTCGGAACCATGGCTAACTCCTTTGGTGCGCGTTGGTTTGACGAAAAGTGGCATCCACAATTTGATACACCAGAATGGAAAACAGCAATCACCACCTATTTGAAGGTGATGAAGGATGACGGTCCTGCAGGTGCTTCAGGCAATGGCTTCTCGGAAAACCTAGCTCTGTTCCAATCCGGCAAATGCGGTATGTGGGCAGATGCAACTGCGGCTGGTTCATTCGTGGTCGATGCTAAGGCATCAAAGAATGCGGCTGATGTTGGCTTCACAATTGCTCCTGATGCAGGCTTTGGCAAACGCGCCAATTGGCTCTGGGCTTGGGCTCTTGCTATACCAGCAGGCTCCAAGAAAGTTGATGCGGCTCAGAAATTTATTGGCTGGGCAACCTCTAAGCATTATGGCGAATTGATTGCGTCTAAGGAAGGTTGGGCAAACGTGCCTCCAGGCACACGTACTTCTTTGTACGCCAACCCTGAATATCAGAAAGTGCCATTTGCTGCGATGACTCTTGCATCAATGAATGCTGCTGATCCAATGCATCCAACTGCGAAGCCCGTTCCTTATACCGGCATTCAGTTCGTTGCTATTCCTGAGTTTGCTGGCATCGGCACAAAAGTCGGCGAAATTTTCTCGGCAGCTTTAGCTGGTCAGATCAGCGCTGATGAAGCGCTGAAGCAAGCTCAAGACTACACCACTGCAGAAATGACCAAAGCGGGTTATATCAAGTAAGAACCGAACAAAGTGCGGCGGCTTTGTGGTCGCTGTCTAATTTTCTCCCTCGCCATCCCCGTGCGGTTGCAGGCTTTCTAGTGCTTAAGCTTACAACTGTGCGGGGTGGTTGTGCGTATGATCAGTCTTGATTAAGGGCAGGGATGCGATGGCGACTAGTCAATCTCAAGCAGTCGGTAAATGGGCATTAGCTCCATCACTTGTGGTGCTCTCTGGTTGGGCCTTCATACCGCTCGTTCTCACCATCTATTTTGCGTTCTTGCACTATAATTTGCAGGATCCAGACACCACGAGTTGGTTTGGGCTCTCGAATTTCTATTTTTTTATGACGGATCCATTTTTTACCAAGGATCTGTTTCACACTTTGATGCTGGTTTTTTCGACTATCGTTACGACTGTTGTTGGCGGAACTTTGTTGGCATTGCTGCTGGATCAACCCTTTTGGGGTCGCGGCATTGTTCGCTTGCTGATGATATCGCCGTTCTTTATCATGCCTACAGTTTCTTCACTGGTATGGAAGAACTTGCTCATGCACCCGGTCTTCGGGCTATTTGCCGGTATTCAAACCTATTTTGGAGCACTGCGACCGATTGATTGGTTTGGAAGTTACCCACTTATTTCCGTTATCATCATCGTGTCGTGGCAATGGCTGCCTTACGCAGCTCTCATCCTATTAACGGCTTTGCAATCGCTTGATGAAGAGCAAAAAGATGCTGCCGCAATGGATGGTACGCCGCCGCTCAGTTATTTCCGTTATATTGTTTTGCCGCATCTGGCGCGTCCGATCACCGTTGTTATTTTGATCGAAACAATTTTCCTTTTGAATATATTTGCAGAAATTAAATTGCCGGGCGTTGGGGGGGTTGCGGGTAATCTCACTTATCTCGTTTTCTCCCAACTCAATGATGCCAATGATGTGGGCGCAGCCGCGGCAGGCGGTCTTATTGCAGTGGTGTTGGCCAACCTTGTATCAATTTTCCTTGTCCGCATCGTCGGCAAGAATTTGGAGGCTTGAACGAAATGGCCCGCAAGCAATCCTCCCGTCGCACGGTTGTAATTACTATATTCGCATGGTTCATCGGACTATTGATGTTTTTTCCAATTTTCTGGACTGCTGTCGCTGCTTTCAAATCAGAATCTGATGCCTATTCACTTCCGCAAAACGCTTTGACAACTCCTTGGACATTAGAGAATTTTGGCATAGTTCAAGAACGTTCGGATTATTTCCGGTATGTTTTTAACACGGTGGTTATCGCTGTATTATCAACGTTGCTCGGACTCTTATTTGCCGTTCCCGCAGCTTGGTCTATGGCATTTGCGCCACGAACCAAACCCAGCAGCACAATGAGCGGCTGGTTGTGGCTGATCATCATCTTTGGATGTGGATTAATTGCTGGTTTGATCCTCTACGCCAATGGTTGGCATCCGCAGAACGCGGTTGTTGGCTTCCTGTTGTTGTTGCTTTGCATCATTCCGCCAACGGCTTGGGTTTGGACCCGCGGCACCTCTGACACACTGCTTTGGATGCTCTCAACTAAGATGATGCCGCCTGCAGGTGCTCTCATTGCGATTTATCTTTTGTTCAATCGAAATGGGTTGATCTTTAAAGATTGGGGCTGGGTTAACTTGAGCGAATATAACTTGATTGACAGTTTCTGGGGGATGATTCCTTTGGCCATGTTGCTCAACTTGCCCATCATCATTTGGATGCTTTATACTTATTTCAAAGAAATCCCGATCGAAATTCTTGAAGCTGCGCGCATGGATGGTGCGTCATTGTGGAATGAGATTGTTCGCGTGCTCACACCCATGGCGCTGCCTGGCATCGCATCCACATGTTTGCTCAATCTTATTTTGGCTTGGAATGAAGCTTTCTGGTCATTGAACCTGACCAATAAATATGCCGCACCTTTAAGCTTCTTCATTTCAGAATACTCCAGCCCAGAGGGACAATTTTGGGCAAAGCTTTCGGCAGCGTCGTTAATGGCCATTGTGCCGATCTTAATTGTAGGCTGGTTCTCACAAAAGCAACTCGTACGCGGACTCACATTCGGAGCGGTGAAATAAAATGGGCACAATCGAACTTAAAAAAGTCCGTAAAGCGTTTGGTGAAACCGTCGTCATTCCTGGCGCTGATCTTGCTATCAAGCATGGCGAATTTGTCGTTTTTGTTGGCCCTTCGGGTTGCGGCAAATCAACCTTGCTGCGGATGATCGCGGGGCTTGAAGACATCACATCTGGTGAAATTCTGATCGACGGTAAGGATATGACCGATACCGCGCCGGCCAAGCGTGGCCTATCTATGGTGTTCCAATCCTATGCTCTCTATCCGCATATGAGCGTTCGTAACAATATTGCCTTTGGCTTGAAGATGGCGGGCGAAACGCCTGAACAAATTGCGCCCAAAGTGGCCAAGGCTGCCAACACCTTAAACCTCACCGAATATCTTGACCGCAAGCCCGGCCAGCTCTCGGGTGGCCAACGCCAGCGCGTTGCGATTGGCCGCGCGATCGTGCGCAATCCATCGGGCTTCCTGTTTGACGAGCCGCTCTCCAATCTTGATGCAGCACTGCGCGTGAATATGCGGATTTTTATTATGCAGCTGCACCAAGATCTTGGTTCCACAATGGTTTATGTAACGCATGATCAAGTCGAAGCCATGACCATGGCGGACCGCATTGTTGTTTTGAACAGAGGCGTGATTGAACAAGTCGGCACTCCCATGGAGCTTTATAACAAACCTCAGTCATTATTTGTGGCTGGTTTTATCGGCTCGCCGAAGATGAATTTTGTTGA
>JAYVPZ010000434.1:0-4065 GCA_043757105.1 Aestuariivirga sp.
AATGTTTTGAAACGTGCGTGTGTTGTCGAAATGCATGTGGACTCCCAATATGTGAAAGACGGCATCACCAAGTGGATCCATGGCTGGAAACGCAATGGCTGGAAAACTGCCAACAAAAAGCCGGTTAAAAATGTAGAGCTGTGGCAGGCGTTAGATGAAGCTATCCAGCGCCATGAAATATCGTGGCATTGGGTGAAAGGCCATGACGGCCACCCTGAAAACGAACGCGCTGACGCGCTGGCCCGCCAAGGCATAGCCGACATGAAAAAACCCGCCGCTGTTTAAGTGGCAGGTTTTTAAACATCCAATCGTGGAATGTACCAATATCTAGCCCCTTCACCGTACGGTGTCAAGGATTATTTTTAACTTTCTAGGATTATTATATTTGCCCTAAAATCGTCTCACCGCCAGACACATTCACGCCGGATTTGCTTTCAACATTCAAATGCTTAACCACGCCATTTTCGACGATCATGGAATAGCGGCTTGAGCGCAGCCCCATATCGGCCACTGTCAAATCTTTTTCCAATCCAACCGCCTTGGCAAATGTCGCGTTGCCATCAGCCAACATCACGATCTTGCCTTCAGCACCCGAGCTTTTGGCCCAAGCGTTCATCACGTCGATGTCATTCACCGAAGTGCAGGCGATCATGTCAACGCCCTTGGCTTTGATTGCGTCAAAGTGAGCAAGAAAACTGGGCATATGCGCGTTTGTGCATGTGCCCGTGAATGCGCCAGGTACCGCGAACAAAACAACCCTGCGACCATTAAACAGGCCTTCGGAAGTCATTTCGCCTTTGCCATCAGCGGTCATCACTTTGAATGTTGCCGCTGGAATTTTGTCACCAATTTTAATTGTCATGGAAGTCCCTTGTTTGAAAGCAGGACTTAAGCGACCACCACGCGTTGTTCAAGCCCCTGCCCGTTTGCATTGGCTGTGATACGAAGTTCCACACCCTTCAGTTCACCTTCTTTCTTCAGCCCAGCGACTTTGAGCGAAGCGTTTTCGCCTGCCAAATCAAATTCTGGCCGGCCAAAATAAAACTGGTCTGGCCCCTCAACAAAAATATCATCGACTTGATTGACCAAAGCCAAACGCAAGTATTGTTGAGAGACCCGCGCTGTTTTCACCACATCGCCCTTCTGGGGAACAAGTGCTTGCCAATTAGCAATTATTACGGCATCCGCTGAAGACACTGACTTTGGCGAGAAATTTAATATGCCGTCAAACTTTGCTGGCGTGCATACTTTCTGGCACACGCCAAAAAATGACGAGAAATTCAAACTCAAAGGCTGACTAATATCTTTCGGCGTAACCGCAATCGGAAATAGAACTTCAACATGATATCCAAACGCCGTTCCACCTTCGTCCACAATGCGCAGCGGCAACGGAAAATCCACTGCTATTCCTGCTAAATTTGCATTTGGTTCAGCCGTGATCAATGGCGGCACACCCGCATCTCCTGGGTTGCGCCAATAGGTTTTCCAATCCTTGTCTAATTTAATATAAAGTCCAGCCGAATAAGATTTGCCGTCAAAGCTCCCGGCCAGAAACTGCGCCGACCAAGGCACAGCGGCACGAGCAGTTGAGACAAATGGCAATGTTGCCAGCGATGAAATTAAAAAGCGTCGGTTCATGATTTCAACATAGTGATCTGCTCATTCAAATGCCAGTCACCTTCCCGTTAGAGCCAAAAGCGATTATGTTACCCATATGAGCCGAAGACCCACTCTCAAAGGCAAACTCCTCATCGCCATGCCCAGCATTCAGGGCGATTGGTTTAGCCATTCTGTGGTGTTTTTGTGTGAGCACAGCGCTGATGGTGCAATGGGTTTAGTTCTAAACAAACCAGCACCACAAATGTATTTTGCTGATCTGGCCGACAAGCTGGATTTAGGGAAAATTATTCCTGAGCATATTTTGCTGCAACCCATCATGCTGGGTGGCCCCGTCAAAACCTTTCAAGGCTTCGTGCTGCATAGCCCAGATTTCATGGCCGAAGGCTCGCACCGGATTACCGCTGACTTTACATTGAACACAACCGTAGAAATTTTGAAAGCCATCGCACTCGGCAAAGGCCCTCGCCGCCAGCTTATTGCATTGGGTTATGCAGGTTGGTCACCGGGCCAACTCGATGCTGAAATTCTCAACAATGGCTGGCTGCATTGTGATGCCGACCCAGATTTGGTGTTTGGCCATAAAGCAGAAGGGCTGCATCACGCAGCCCTTGCCAAGCTTGGTGTTGATCCACGGATGTTATCGTCCGAGGCCGGCCACGCTTAAACTAATCCTTGGCGCGTTCCACATAAGCCCCATCATTGGTATCAACCACAATGCGGGTTCCCACGTTAATATGCGGCGGAACCAAAGTTCGAACACCGTTGTTCAACATTGCGGGCTTGAAAGATGATGAAGCTGTTTGATTCTTAATTGCAGGTTCGCAATCAATAATTTCCAAAGTCACACGTGGTGGAATTTCAATCGAGATTGGACCATCGTTAAACATCGCAATCTGACATTCCATGCCTTCCTGCAAATAGGGCGCATTGTCGCCCACCATGTCAGTGTGCAGCGGCACTTGATCGAAGCTTTCAGGATTCATGAAAACATAATTGTCACCGTCTAAATACAAATAAGTGTGCATGATGGTTTCAACAAAAGCGCGTTCCATTGCATCGGTGGTTTTATAGCGCACAACAGTTTTCACACCGTCAGAAATACGGCGCATATCAATGGTCGTCGTCGGGGTGCCTTTGCCAGGGTGCATGGATTCGGCTTTCAGAACGATGTATAATTTGCCGTCTTCATGCTCAATCACGTTGCCCTTGCGGACGCCCGAGGCGATAACTTTAACCAATTGCTGATCTCACTTCTAAAATCTGTTGTGCGCGGCTATTAGCAGCCTGAACCTTGAAAGCCAACCCCTGTGACTGATCCTGAAAATCGCTGGTTTCACCCCAGCCGCCATGAAGACCGACGGCCCTTTTTGTTGGCGCGAAACAAGATTATTGCGGCCACACGCAGTTGGTTTGCGGAACGAGATTTTTTGGAGGTTGACACCCCTGCGCTGCAAATATCGCCGGGCAACGAGGCCCATCTCCACGCTTTCAAAACCACGCTAATCGGCAATGATGGCGTGAGCGTTGATCGCTATCTCCACACATCGCCTGAATTTGCCTGCAAAAAATTATTGGCCGCTGGCGAAAAACGCATTTTTAATATGGGACACGTGTTCCGCAACCGTGAACGTACATTGACCCACACACCAGAATTTACGATGCTGGAATGGTACCGCGTTCAAGAAGTTTATAAAGTGATTATTGAAGACACCCTAGCTCTCGTGCGACTTGCGGCATCGACTGTTAGCCAAAAACAATTCAACTGGCGCGAACGCTTTTGTGATCCCTTCGGTCAAGCGGAATGGTTAAGTGTTGCCGATGCCTTCCGGAAATTTGCAGGCGTTGATTTGCTCAGCACATTGAACAATCGCGACGCCCTAGCCACCCAATCCCCTGTCGCCTTCCAACCAAACGAAAGTTGGAGCGATATCTTCAGCCGCATCCTCGTCGAAAAAGTCGAGCCCAATCTCGGCAACGGAAAAATCACCGTCCTCTACGAATACCCTTCCTGCGAAGCCGCGCTCGCCCGCACCTGCGCACATGACGCGCGCGTGGCCGAACGCTTCGAGCTTTATGCCTGCGGCGTTGAACTGGCCAACGGCTTTGGCGAATTAACCGACGCCGCTGAACAACGCCGCCGCTTTGAGAACGAGATGGAAATCAAGCAACGCCTCTATGGCGAGCGCTATCCGATTGATGAGGAGCTGCTGGAAGCATTGGCGATGATGCCCGATGCTTCAGGTGTGGCCCTGGGTCTAGACCGCCTGATCATGCTGGCTGCAGGGGCGACACGGATTGATCAGGTGCAATGGGTTCCGGTTGGCTAACACCGTCTTTGTGTCAGCACATTTCGGTGACAGTGCTGGACTGCACCCCCTAATTGAGACACAGATAATTTCTGTGACAGGGTGATTTTCAATTTGGTTCAGTTGTTGTTGGTTTGGG